>JABHAX010000079.1 GCA_018674095.1 Fidelibacterota bacterium | reverse complement strand
GATATAAAACATTCGCAAGAAAAGTTAAATTATACTCCAACAACAAAGATAGTTGAAGGTATTCCGAAATTTATTGAATGGTATTCAGAGTATAGCTCAAACAAATAACATTACTATTATAAAGTCAAAATCTGTATACATTAGTGAACTGGAATCTTTATTGATATTACGTTACAAAAAATAAAGTGGTTATATTAGGATTATCTGCATACTACCATGACAGTGCTGCCTGTATTTTAAAAGACGGCGAAATCATTGCAGCAGCACAGGAAGAACGTTTTACCCGAAAAAAACATGATCAAAATTTCCCATCCAATGCAATTCATTATTGTTTAAATGAAGTTGGTATAGATTCATCTCAACTTGACTATGTTGCCTTCTATGATAAACCTTTTTTAAAGTTTGAAAGAATTTTAGAAACTTATCTTGAATTTGCGCCTAAGGGTATAAGCTCATTCTTAAAAGCAATGCCATTGTGGATCCGAAAAAAGCTGTGGATAAAAGAGCTTATTAAAGATGAGTTAAACTATTCTGGGAAAATCTTATTTCCAGAGCACCACATGTCTCACGCAGCTTCATCATTTTATACATCGCCCTTTAAAGAAGCAGCTTTCCTTACAATGGATGGGGTAGGTGAATGGTCAACATCCAGTTATGGTATCGGTAAAGGGAATCAACTAGAAATGATCGCAGATATCAGATATCCTCATTCTCTTGGTTTACTATATTCAGCATTCACTTACTACACAGGCTTTAGGGTCAATTCGGGTGAGTATAAAGTAATGGGCCTCGCTCCATATGGAGAACCAAAATATAAGGATTTGATATATGAGCATTTAATTGATGTCAAGGATGATGGCTCTTTTAAAATGAATATGGATTATTTTAATTATAATGTTGGTTTAACAATGACCAATTCAAAATTCAATAAAATATTTGGTGGACCACCACGTAAACCTGAATCTGATCTAACTCAAAAAGAAATGGATTTGGCCCGTTCGGTTCAGGAAGTGACAGAAGAGATCGTTCTGAAAATGGCGAAACATATTCAAAATGAGACGAAAATGAAGTATTTATGTCTTGCTGGTGGAGTTTCATTGAATTGCGTGTCTAATGGTAAGCTGTTACGATCTGGAATTTTTGATGATATATATATCCAACCGGCTTCTGGTGATGCAGGTGGTGCACTGGGATGTGCACTTTTAACATGGTATCAATATTTAGATAATGAAAGAATTGCAGATATTAAAACGGACTCAATGAAAGGTACCTTTCTAGGACCAGAGTATAATAATGATGAGATTCAATCATATTTAAACAAAAAAGGGTACAAATATCAAAAATTAACTGATGAAGAATTACCAGAACAAATTGCAGATCTTATTGCAGATCAAAAAGTTATCGGATGGTTTCAAGGAAGGATGGAATTTGGCCCAAGAGCATTGGGGGCCAGAACGATCATTGGTGATGCGAGATCCCCTGAGACTCAAAAAACAATAAATCTTAAAATAAAGTATAGAGAGAGTTTTAGACCTTTTGCGCCGTCTGTAAGGGCTGAAAATATATCAGAATATTTTGATATTGATAGAGAGAGCCCGTACATGCTGCTAGTTGCAGATGTAAATAGAATTAAACAATTACCAATGACAAAAGAAGAGAATTCTTACTTTGGATTAAAAAAACTAAATGTCGTGCGATCTGAAATTCCTGCAGTTACGCATGTAGACTATTCAGCGCGTATTCAATCAGTGAATAAAAAGACAAACCCAAGGTATCATGAGATGCTTACGCAATTTAATGAAAAATTTGGTTGCGCCGTTGTTGTCAACACGTCATTTAATGTACGAGGTGAACCCATAGTTTGTACACCGGAAGATGCTTATCTATGTTTTATGCGTACTGAAATGGATTATTTAATTATAGGTAATTATTTATTAAGCAAAAATGACCAGGATGCCTTAGATAATGATACAGATTGGAAAACTAAATTTGAGCTAGATTAAAAATATGTATGATGACTTAAAAAAAATTCGAAAAGATAATAAGGCTATTAGAGACTTTGGAATCCTAATTGGTTTTATTCTATTAATTATTGCAGGTATTTTGTTTTATAAAGAAAGAGAGTCTTATGAGTTAATCATTTTGTTGGGAATTGCATCTATAGGCTTAGGATTAGTAATGCCAATTATTCTTAAACCATTTTATTTGGTATGGATGATTTTCGCCACCGTCCTTGGATGGATAATGACACGTGTAATATTAAGTTTGCTCTTTTATATTATAGTTACACCGATTGGATTGATTCCACGATTCTTTGGAAAGCAGTTTCTTGAATTACGGTGGGATAAATCAAAAGAGTCTTATTGGAACTATAAAAATAGCCACAGAATTAGTCATAAAGATTTAGAGAAACAATTTTAAGATTTAGGAGATAAAATGTCTAAGATATCAATATTATATGAATTTTGGGAATTTTTAAAAGAACGAAAAAAATGGTGGTTAGCACCAATAATAATATTTTTAGTATTATTTGGAACGCTTATCGTCCTAACCGAAGGAACAGCAATTGCTCCATTTATATATACTATATTTTAACTAATGAAGCATAGCGTCGAATTCATAGGAATGCAACCTGGCGATGTTAAGAAAACTTTTGCCGATATAAAACATTCGCAAGAAAAGTTAAATTATACTCCCACAACAAAGATAGCTGAAGGGATTCCCAAATTCGTTAAATGGTATCAAACCTATAGCTAATTCAAGAAATCTAACAATCATCGAGCCAAAGTCTGGCTGGCAACCCATTGATTGGAAAGAACTTTGGCGATATAAAGATTTATTTTATTTTTTGGTTTGGCGGGATGTTAAAACCAGGTATGCCCAATCTGTATTGGGTATTGGTTGGGCAGTAATTCAGCCAATATTTAGTATGATTGTTTTCACAATTGTTTTTGGAAAACTTGCAAAGATTAATTCTGATGGCGTTCCCTATGCCATTTTCAGCTATACTGCGCTCGTTCCATGGACCTATTTTTCAGGAGCATTAACAGGGGCCAGTGGAAGTTTATTAGGTGCATCTGGCATGATGACTAAAGTATACTTTCCTCGGCTTATTATTCCCATGGCACCCGTCATGTCAAAACTAATCGATTTTGGAATTGCCTTTGTCATTCTTCTTTTGATGATGGCATACTTTGGTTTCATGCCATCAATTCAAATTATCTACCTGCCCTTATTGATTTTAATCATGATGATCACTGCATCAGGGATGGGCATGTGGCTGACGGCCATGGCCGTCAAGTATCGAGATATTAATTATGCCATGAGCTTTTTCGTCCAATTGCTCATGTATGCAGCGCCGGTGGTCTATCCGGCAAGTATTATTCCGGAACCATTTAGATTAATTTATGGATGTTTCCCTATGGTGGGGGTTATAGAAGGATTTCGTTCTATTTTATTAAAAACGAATCCAATGCCTTGGGATCTGATTGGCGTTGGGTCAATTGTAGCCTGTTTTTTATTTATTTCAGGTGCATTTTATTTTAGGCGAATGGAAAAATATTTCGCTGATGTGGCATAAATGAATGACATTGCAATAAAAGTGGAAAATTTATCTAAACGATATAGAATCGGTTTAAAAGAAAAGACTAATGATACATTTTCTGGAGCATTGGGATCAATATTAAAAAGCCCTTTTGAAAATATAAAAAAATTGAAAAAACTCACAAAATTTGATGACGAAAATAGTTGTGACGATATTATTTGGGCGGTAAAAGATGTTTCCTTTGAAGTTAAAAAAGGAGAAGTAATTGGAATTATTGGTGCCAATGGTGCGGGGAAAAGTACTTTATTAAAAATATTAGCTCAAATTACTCACCCAACATCTGGTAGAGTGGAATTGAATGGCCGTATCGCAAGTCTTCTTGAAGTAGGTACAGGGTTTCACCCTGAACTAACGGGTCGGGAAAATATTTATCTGAATGGGACCATTTTGGGTATGACCAAAAAAGAAATCGATAGGAAGTTCGATCAAATGATTGATTTCTCAGGTGTAGAAAAATTTATAGATACGCCTGTTAAACGTTATTCCAGTGGTATGCGAGTTCGTTTAGCATTTTCAGTCGCTGCCCATTTAGAACCAGAAATACTGTTGATAGATGAAGTATTAGCAGTTGGCGATGCGGAATTTCAGAAAAAATGCCTCGGGAAAATAGAAGGTATTTCAAAAAAAGGGCGTACAATCTTATTTGTGAGTCATAATATGGCTGCAGTTCAAAATATCTGTGCTCGGTGTATTCTTATAGATGAAGGGACAATTATGATTGATGATGATGCCGAGACGGCACTTGCATCTTATCTAAATGTTTTCGACGAACAGGTTCTTAAAAGTTTTTGTAACGAATTTTCGTTAATAAATGTACATGAAAAGGTTAGCCTGAACTCCGTTAGACTTATTGATCCGGCAGGGAATGAAATAAATACCATAAGCAACAATGGAAAAATGGGAATTGAAATAATCTATACTAATACATTCTTTAATAAGCCAATTATACCATCTGTGAATGTGTATAATAATCACGGTAAAGTTTTATTTTCTTCTGTTAGAAGAGGACAATATAAAACTGATGGTAGCACTAGTGGACGAAATAAATATATTTTATGGTTGCCTTCCAACTTTTTTTCAAATGGCATATTTAATGTGGGAATTAGTTTATTCTCTCCTTCATCGATGTCATCTGAACAAATCGTTCAAACTGGAAAAATTTTAACCTTTAAGGTTGTAGATAAAGACCTAACAGATATTATTGGAGTTCGTAGTTCGAATGTTGCGACCTCATTACGCCCTCAATTGGAATGGACATATGAAAAAAACTGAATATACTTCATCAAATAATAAAAAGATTAGATTTATTAGTTATGGATTTTCTGGGACTAAATTTCTAACATCTCTAACTAGTAAATACATTGATTGTGCGCACGATGGTAACCAAGGTCCTCACACACCATTTCATAATATACCTGATAGAGAACCAAATAATTATTTACATG
>JABHAX010000078.1 GCA_018674095.1 Fidelibacterota bacterium | reverse complement strand
TAACAATGAACCAGAAGCAGCATCAACATTGGGCCAAGGATTTTTTGCTTTACCATGTTCTTGCAATACATCCGGTACAACATTGAAAAGTCGATCTACAATTGTAAAAATTTCATCATTCTTAATATTAGATTGACCAAAATTTATAAATGCAGTAAATCGTGGATCAGAGCACCTTAATACTGCATGACCATACCCTGGAATTACACGTCCACTTTTTAAACGATTCCAGCAATATTCTCTCAATTCATCTTCAGTGGGAACACCATTAAAATCATCCCGAACACTTAAGACGAATTTCAAACATTCTTGATTTGCCAATCCATGTAACGGTCCCGCCAAACCATTTAAACCAGCAGAGACAGCATAATAAGGATCGGACAATGCAGATGCAACTGTATGAGATGCAAAAGCACTTACATTTCCACCTTCGTGATCACAATGGAGCATAAAATATAATTTCATGAGTTTTTCAAAATCGCCTGTTTCATCTGGCAACCCTGTCATGTGAACAAAATTCCCTGACCAATCTTTAGTAGAATCTGGAGCAATCCGTTCACCTTTGTCAAATCGCATGCGATAAATTCCTGCACCTAAAGTTGGCAGTTTTGCCAATAATCTAATCCCGTCTTCTAGTATAGCTTCCCAAAATTCTGTTTTTGGCATTCCATTATCATATTTTTCACGAAATACACTTTCTCCCTGCATGGCCAAAATAGCTGTATTAAATAGGGTCATGGGATGAGAATCATCGGGCATTTCTTTCAATACATTCCACACATAATCCGGCACCTCTAAATGTTCAGAATATTGAGATTTTAAATCACTTAATTCAGCATCATTAGGTAAACGACTGGTGAGTAAAAGATAGAAAACTTCCTCTGGAGAAATATGAGTGATATCTAGTAATGGCATCCCACGGATGATGAGACCTTTATCTGCAGAAACGGATGAAGTGTCGCAAACAAAAGCTTTAATTCCACGTAAACCCGAAAAGGCTTGAGCGACTGTGACTTCACTAATTTTCTGGTCCCCTTTAGTTGCAATTAAATCTTTAATCTCTTTTTGCATCACCGGGATCTGGCGTTTTATTTCTTGATTAAGCAAACTCATCCTTTAAGCCTCAATATAAATGATTAATAAATAATGGATGAATTTAATCAAACCATCTTGTCTAAAAAACGAATCACATCGTCAAATGACTCAACGACTTTATCCGCTTTTTCTATAACTGTAGTACGTTTAATATTTTCAGTAAATGCTAAAAAATTAACGTGATTTCCCAATAATTTCATTTCGGCATCTGTATTTCCATCACCAACCATGACTATCTCCCCAGCTAATTCCATTAATTTTGCATGAAAAACTTTACCTCCCGATCGGCTGAAAGGATTGTCCTCATCTACTCCAACAATATTTCCCGACTCCGAGTAAATAAAATCATTCGCGTGAATGTGATTTTGTGGAATACCTAACAAATCAGCACATGGAAAAATTGCTTCTCGAAATCCCCCTGAAAATATTTGAATATGTTTGGCATGTGATTTAATCCAATCCAAATTATTATTAAATGAATGAGAAATGGATTGAACCAAGGATTGACTTAACTCAACGACGTGCTTTTTTTTGCCCTCCAACAGGGCTAATCTTTTTTGAAGTGAATCCTGAAATGTGATTTCCCCAGACATTCCCTGATGGGTTAATGATTTAATCTGAGAAATTCTAGATGCTTTTTCGGGATGATCTTTAAGAGAAATTTCAGCCAATATATCCAAGGATTCAACTTGAACAACTGTACTATCAAAATCCAGAATCAGAGTCCAGTGTTGCTCCTTCATGATTTAGAATAGTTTTCGGGCGTTTTCAAGATCTTCTATAAAATCAATTTCAAGGCAAGGATAGCCAGATACATCTTCAAAATTGACATCTGTTTTTTCCAATAAAGGCTGGATTCCAGCTTCGAAATAATCATTCACACCGCCGACAATCACTTTTACTTCTTCTCTTCCACATTCTTTTGCGTCAACAGTTGCTAATATAAATGCTTTCATAATGGGGGAAAATTACCGGCATCAATCGGTTTGACCAATTGGAATCCCTGAAATGATTAAGGCATTTATTGCACTTTTATGTTATCCGAAATCAATTGCTCAACAATTTGCTTTACTCTAATTGATGCATGACCATCTAATTTAGAGAATATTTTTTTCTTATCCCTTTCTTGTGCTTTTTTCATTTCATCGGAAGGATTTAATGCAAACTTGATTCCTGCGTGTAATTCATCTGGAGTATCCACGTGTACAAAAGATTCTTTTAAGTATTCTCGATTATCAAATCCCAAAAGTGCTTCGCCATCTGAATGTTTTAAACTTTCTTGATTCAAATTATAAATAACGCCAGTCTTTCCCGTGGCTAAAAATTCAGTGATTGCTCCGGATGCTTCAGACACCAATGTATTAGCAACGAATAATAAAGGCAAAATATTGTAATCTTCCTTGGGAATAATAATTGCGTGAGGGTATTGCTCGATTTGGTCTTCAAATATTTTGTGTTGTCTATGTGATGCATATTTCCCCATCCACGCATAATGATGGAGCTTAATAATCAGGTTATAGTCTTTAGTTGATTTAAAAATAGCTTCTTTTAAATCATACAAACAGGTTGGCTTATAAGTGGGAGCAAAAAGTACCACAGGTTTTTCAAGATCAAGACCCAAAGAATTAATAATTTTTTTTCTATCGAAATTATTTCCAGAAAAATAGGGATCCATTTTTGGATAACCAACTTTATATAGTTCAGAATTCCCTAAGCTGCCGGATTCCTGCAAGGACTGCACAGATTGATCACCTTCAGCAAAAATAATATAGCGATTGCCGGTATGTTTTTTTAACTCACGGTAAGTAACCGTCTTCGTAAACGTGATTCCATGATAAATCAAACAAAGTAAAGCATCCCCATACTTCATTTCATCGACAACATCCGGAGCAAATACTATATCAAAGTTTTCATTCTCATCACTAATCCGATGCCCTTCTTGTTCAAATTTTTGTAAATATTTCTTTGTTTCATCTTTATCAAAAAAACCAAATGATCTTTCAACTTCATGGGTCAACGATAAGGCAACATCATAATTTTGATCACTTTCAAAGAGATCAATTAAAGGATCAAAGGCTGCCTTATGATACAGGTAAAACATTTTGAATAAAATTTTAGTCTTTTGCATTTCCCTTACGCTTCACTTCTGGCAATTATTTTCCGAATCTGATATTTACGGAGAAAATTTAAGGGTTTTTGTTTTAATTCATTATGCAATCCTTCTGTTAGAATGGTTTCGATTACTTTCAGCAGACGACTAGATGAAAGTCCATCTAAATATGGGTGAATTTCCCGAAGACAACTTGCCCTGTTCATTGAGAATTCATCTGGATTCATTAGACTCCTTTCTATAGCAGAT
>JABHAX010000077.1 GCA_018674095.1 Fidelibacterota bacterium | reverse complement strand
TCTGCACTTCTAGTTCCATTAAATTCCGTGCTAATTGTTTCTAATTGAAATTGTGCATTGCTAAAATCCCCACGATCCAACGCTACCATGGCTTGTCCAAGCGCCTTGTTTGCTTTAATATCATTTTGTGATTGTTTATTTGTGATAAAATTAAATCCTAATAAAACGACGATAAAACCTATGGCTAATTTCATATAAAGGTCTCGTTTCTCTTTTAAATGAGATTGGGCTTTATCTATTGATTCCAAAAATGGGTCATGTTGAATTTCTTTTTTTGTAATTTTTTTCGTTGGTTTTAACATTGTTTTCCTTTGAATAATAAAAGTTTAATCATTGTGCCCTCGGCAGGAATCGAACCTGCATCTAAGACTTAGGAGGTCCTTGTTCTATCCATTGAACTACGAGGGCTGGTTCATATAATTTGACGATAAACACTCAAATTGTGTCGGCAAATTTACCCCTTTTAAATTCCAAAAAAAGAGAGAATATATTAGGTTTACACAAACAAAAAACCCCACTTTCGTGGGGCTTTTTGTTGTAGAAAGGGTAAACTTATTTTAGCAGTACCATCTTCTTGGTCTGTGTGAACTTTCCGGCATGTATAGTATATAAATACAACCCGGCAGATACTGCTTCACCAAAGGTGTTGGTGGCATTCCACTGGACAATATTATATCCTGCCGTTTGCTGTCCACTGACCAGAGTATTTATTTGCCGTCCCATCATATCATAGATAGTAATATTAACCAGTCCATCTTCAGGAAGGTCATAGCGGATAGTTGTCACTGGATTAAATGGATTTGGGTGGTTCTGATGGATTTTATAGGATATTGGCATATTATTACCATTTGAGATATCCAGATTTTCCAATACTACAGCTATAGTTTCTGAGTAGTCACTCCATCCAGTAGAGAAATAAGAGACTCTATAGAAATATAGCGTATTGAACTCTAGATCTTCATCAGTATAAAAACTACTCGTCAGATAATTGGAGACTACATTTTCAACAAATTGATCGTCTGTAGATCTTTCCAATAAAAAGTATTGGAAGTTTTCATCTGTACTGGGATCCCACCATAACATCACTGATTCACTTTGGAGAAAATATTGAAAACCTGTAGGTGCAGGCAGGGTTGATTCAAAGGCTCCCATGTCCGGGGCTGAACCATTATAATCAGTAATATCTTCAGTACCATCGCCATTTAGATCTGCCGTTCCTGCATCAATGCATGGTGAATCGGGTGCCTGTAAGGTATAATCACCATTATTAGCATCCGTAAAGAGTGGATCAGCATCGATATTGCCTTCACCGTCATATCCGCCTTCAATATCGCTGTAAGTGACAGTGGCAGAACCACTATACACCCATACTTCATTGCCAGTATTCTCCCAGACAATTGAATTGGTTATATCGACATTAGCGTTAGTGATGCCTACGCCACCACCACCTGATGCATTTCTACTAACAGTAACATTGTTTATAGTTGCATATGTATTCATAACATCAATTCCACCAATATTTCCTGAAGCATAATTATCAACAACGGAAGTACGTGTGATGATAGCGTCAACATCTTCATCGAGAATGATTCCACCACCATCACTGTCCGTTTCATTTCCAGACACTATGCAATCTTCAATGACCACTCCATCATTACCAGCAATTGGACCCCATACATTGATACCTCCACCACTACCGAAGGAAAAATTATTACTGACTATGGACTCCTTTAAGGTGAAACCACCATCGAGTCCAAAAATTCCACCGCCGCCCCACCATCCTGTATTCCCACTAATTGTACAATTAATAAGGGTTGGGTGTGACCATGCACACATAATGCCACCTGCAAACTGTTGAGCTGTATTTCCACTAATGACAGAGTTTGTCATGGTCCATCCGTCATTGTAGGCACCATCACCTCCACTATCATTGGTCCATATTGCACCACCATGGCTTCCGACTGCAGTATTATTTGTTATGGTCATGTTATCGTAAACACCATCAGAAGCTGCCAACATTATCCCGCCACCTTGACCCTCTCCTTGATTTTGGTTTCCAGAAATCGTCACACCTGTCATCGTCATGGTTGAAACAAATGAGAACACTCCTCCACCAAATGCCGTTGCTGTATTGTTCCTTATAATAACATTGTTAAGAACGGGACCATTCACTCTAAAAAATGCCATTCCACCACCATTATGTGAGTGATTATTTTCAATGATCACATTTTCAATAACCGGATATGTCGAGGCAATATTAGTTCCATCCTCTGTCTCTAAATTGAACATGTCATTAGCAGCCAATAGAAGCCCTCCGCCTCCAGTACACCCATGACCTTCAGAGTAGCCACCGGTTAAGGTCAAATTAGCTACTCTTACATTTTCAACTTCTTTGATGATCATGGTCGCTGCTTCTTTATTTGCATTCGCTTCAGCATCTAGTACTGTGGGCTGAAGATTATCTCCGATCAAGTGTACATTATCCGGAAGAACAATTGGAAAATGTTCTCCATTTGATGATGGTGAGTAAACTCCTGAATTAAGATTAATAGTGGTAACAGTTCCATCATCTTTTACAAGTGTTAGAGCGTGACCAATTGTTTTTAGAGGACTGGTCTCTGTACCATCGTTATTATCGTCGCCATCATTAGCTGATACATAAAATGAATTGGATTCTATACAAACGCCGGATATTTCATTTTGAACATAATTAGCTTCATCTTCTATTGATTTAAGTACAAAATCATTTACAGTATTTGATTCACAGTCTATATCTTCAAAAACACTGTGGCTCACATTAATGGATCCTTCATAGCCAAAAGAATAAAAGTTCTCACCATCACCACTGCTGTTCCCTTCAAAATAATTATTCTGAATATTTAGCTCTCCCGGTATATCCCGATTGGAATTTGATTCATCTGAATCTAGAGCACTTTCTAAGATAAAATCCCTTACAGCATCAAAGTCAGCAAAATCTACAGGGGTTAATTCATCCGAAGAATGGTCCCTATCCTCGTCGAACTCAATGTCATCATCACTTAAAAGAGAAATAGCGCCACCATTTGCAGCATTTTGGCCTGGGTCGCCTGAAAAGCCATTATCCATGAAACGATTGTAATTAATCGTTGGATAAGCTTTATAGAGCAGGATAGCTCCACCAGATCGCTCCGATTTCATAACACCGCATTTAGTTATTGCCATATTTGTTCCTGTACCATTCTGAAAGGTAAATCCAAAAACCGTTGGCTCGATGTTACCGTCGCGAACAATCAGACAACTGCCACTATGGGTACCACTGATTATAGTATTATTAATATTATCATTATCCAACCATTGAGAATCAAGGTCATCATATATGGCATAACTGGCCAAAACTATCTCATTTGCAAGAATTAAGTTTTCTGAATATGTACCTTGCGCAACGAGTACAGTGTCTCCATTCACTGAAGCATTAATGCCTGCCTGGATGGTTGTATAATCTGCCGGAATATTTATTGTAGCGGCAAATATAATGGAAGTGAAGATGAATAAAGTAACTATTTGCTTCATAATGGCCTCTTGTATTTAATCAAAATATAATAAAGATATTTTAATTATTCCATGCTTTATTAATATCCTGATGTAGCCGTATGGACAAATATTGGTTTCGGTCCTTTTTATTTTTGATGTTTTTTGACCGAGATTTTAATTCCAAATAGGAATTCTCTAAATATTTCTTTGCAGATTTTTTATTACCATTTAATAAATGAGCCTGATACATATTCCAATTCAATGTAATAATATCCTTGTGTTTCGGATCAGTTTGAACAAAAATATCATTGAAACTTTGAATATAATTTAAGCCTTTTTCCTGTTGGTTGTCCATCATAGATATGGCCGCTAACCAAGAAAGAGTTGTTAACCTGTTAACTGGAAAATCCACAATAATACTGTCTGCTTTTTCAAAATAATATGATGCACTGTCATAATTGGAAATATTGAAGTGTACAATACCAAGTCCTATGTAACCTAAAGCTATTTGGTAAAAATCGTCTAAATTGATTGAAATGGATAATGATTTTCGAAAATTGGGAAATGCATCATGATAATTTGTATTATATACCTGCGCTTCTCCAAGATTAAATAAGGTTGAATTCAACCCTTTATTATCATTTAATTTTTCTTTAATTGATATACTTTGATTGAAATAATCTATGGCACTTGAAAAGTCTCCTATGTCATAGTAAACCTCTCCCAAATTATTTAGTGTTTTACCATAATTCCGTGTATCGCCTAATTCTTCCTTTATGATCAGACTTTTTTCATAATAATCGATGGCTTTAGAATAATCATAATCTTTCCAGTACCAAATACCGATATTATTTAAATACTTTGATATTTTTAGTTTATCATCAAATTCTTTGGCTATGCTAAATGCCTGGAGCCAATATTCCAGTGCATCATCTAAGCGATCTGTTTTATAATACAGGATCGCAATACTATTCAATATTTTTGCAATACTGTTTTTATCATTCATCACTGTTGAAATTGATAATGCTTCATTAAATTTTTCTAAAGCCGCCTCATTCTGACGTTGTTTTCTAAACAATTGACCCTGTTTTCTCAATGATTCAGCTATATTAGTGTTATCTTCTAACTCCCTGCTTTTCTTAAGTGATTGAGTAAAGATAGTCTCTGCTCTGTCATATTGCGTATTATCGTAATACATTTGTCCCAGTTTAAGCTGGGCCGCAATCAATTTATTATCCAATACAATTACATTTTGCATCATTTTGATAGCTTCTACATCTTGATCAGCATTATCGCTTCTGGCATAAAGGTCCTTACCTTTCAGATAAAGTTCATAAGCTTCAGGATCATATTCTATTTTTGTTAAGTCTCCCACCATAGCTATATCCAATCCATTGATAATATTTTCTACCAAAACACCCACAATCGACTGCAAACTATTGGTCTCAATAAACCATTTATTAATAAATTTATCATTTCCCGTTTCAGAATCCACAAGTCTACATCGCAAATTGAACCCAGTGCCGGATCGTTGGAGACTACTTTTAAAAACAAATTGGACTCCCAAATTTCTAGCAATTTCCGGAATCTCCAAATCAGTTTTCTTTAATTTTCGAACAGCTGAGACTTCAGACACTTTGAGTTTTCCTGGCATGGACTTAGCCAAATCAAAAATCAAATCTTCAGTCATTGTTTCTAAATATTGATCTTCTTCTTCCCCACTTATCTCCATATACATAACAGCTACCGATGTAACAGATGCTTTTTTAGGGATGATGAAATAACCGGCGACGCCCATGACCAAAAGGGCTGCAACTGCATAGTGCCAAATGGGCGTTGTACTTTCTAACTTTGCAGAAACTTCAGAAAGTCTAGTCTCTGGTAAACCATGGGATGTAATACAGTAAATCTCAACTTTTTGTCCAACACCTTTTAATTTGGGTTTACCTAGGTATTTTGTTTCATAATCAGCTTCTCTGATAATTGCATCATGAACCTTATTGGAGATAGCAATTCCGCCCGTTGCAGAAAAAGGTTCAATTCGCGAAGCAATGTTTACATCATCACCTATAACGTCATTATCCGTAATTAATATTTCACCCTGATGGATACCTATCCTAAGATTTAAATGCTCTGTGTGTTTTATTTTTTCTTGGAGCTCAACACAACATTCCACGGCATCTGTCACCGTATCAAAGATTAGTAACAGACCATCACCAATTTCTTTCACCCATTTTCCATTTCTGGATTCCACCATAGGTTTGAAAAGTTCACGTTGCTGAACTAATAGAGCCGCCGCACTAGTTTGGTTTTCGGACGTAAGTTTTGTGAAACCAACAATATCGGTAAATACAATAGCGGCAAGTTTTCGTTTCGGTGCTGTCATAGCAGAATAAATCTACTCATTAAGCTCCCAACAAAAAAGCCAGCGAAAGACAGGATATAGAAAAAATATTTTGTTTTGATTGCGTAATGGAAAAAGTCAATTTTCTAATCTTAATTCTCGAGTCATCAGGTCTGTGACAGATTTCTTTGGATCTTTCCCTTCAAAAAGAATTTGATAAATCGCCTCACATATTGGCATATTCACCTCATATTTTTGTCGTAGCTGATGTACAGATTTTGCTGACTTTACTCCCTCGGCCACCATTTTCATTTCAGAAAGAACTTGGTCCAAAGTTTTGCCTTCCCCGATCGCTTGCCCCACTTTTCTGTTTCTGCTATGTTGACTTAAGCATGTTACAATTAAATCCCCGATTCCGCTCAATCCATTAAATGTGGCTGGACTTGCTCCCATTTTTACACCGAGTCGGGATATTTCGGTCATTCCACGCGTTAGGAGTGCAGCTTTGGTATTATCTCCATAGCCAATTCCATCGCAAATACCGGCAGCAATTGCAATCACGTTTTTCATGGAGCCTCCCAACTCAACTCCCTTTATATCAGGATTTGCATATGTTCGCAATACTGGATTTGAGAATAAT
>JABHAX010000076.1 GCA_018674095.1 Fidelibacterota bacterium | reverse complement strand
ATTGCACGCCGAGTCACAAAAATAATTTTGAGTTTATGAATCAAATTCAATTCAGTAAAAATGGTTACCCATTGAGAAATAGTTAAACAAGTTCGTGGGTCTTTCCATCCCCAATGTTCATATTTTGTATCATATTTTTGAACAATTTTCACCATGGCATTTTTGATTTTATCCGAGACTAACGGCTCTGGGATTTCTGATTCATAAGATTTAGCATCATATCCAACTTTGTTAAGAAGTCTATCATTAATAATACGAAAATCATAATTTTCATAAAACCCTTTTGGATTTTGGGGTAATGGTCGAGGCCAAAAACTTTGATAAGTCCCCATTATAACTTTATTTAAATGTAATATTCCTGCTACGGTCGATGTCCCACTTCTATGCATTCCTAAAACAATTGAAATCATTTATAGTAATTCCTTTTAAAACCAACCATTTCATCTTGTAAGAAAATGAATCGTCTGATAAAGGCCTGTATAAACCCAACTCCATATCCAATGATTTGGGCAGGAATTACAATGAGTAAATAGGGGAATATTTTTATATCTCTTTTTTTAACTGCTCCAAAAAAAGAGAGCAATCCTAATGGTAAAAAAAGAAGAAAAAATAACTGAGACATTGGGAAATTAAAGTAAAACGCAATTCCTAAAAATCCGAATCCAATCAATGTTGCCAGAGCAGGTAAAAAGTGAATCGGTTCCAGCATAGAGGAATCAATTTTTCCAAGATTAACTCGAGCAACGCCCCAATTGAAAACTTGTTTGAAAAATTGTTTTAATGATGTTCTCCGCCGATGGTAAACCACTGCATTCATCAAGAATTTTATCCGAGCACCCGATTTACGGATTCGGTTACTAAACTCAATATCCTGTCCGTGACGTAAACTTCCGAATCCTCCAACCTTTTCATAAATCTTTCTTTTAATAGCCATATTATGCGTTCTTGGGAAAAACGTTGCCATCATTTTTTCACTATGCCCTCGCATTCCACCCGTGGTAAAAAAGGATGTCATAGTAAAATCAATTGCTTTTTGAAGTGTGGTAAAATCATCCTTTCCACCATCTGGGCCCCCACAAGCATCAAACGTATTTTGTTGATATTCATTAACAATAATATTAATCCAATCTGGGTGCGCTTCACAATCTGAATCGATAAATAATATTAATTCTCCAATTGCATTCTCTAAACCATGATTCCGCGCTGCTCCAGGCCCCTGATTCTTCTGTGTAATGAATTTAATTTGAAAAGGGGATTCATCTTGCCACTTTTTCACCATGGATTCTGTCTCGTCAACTGACCCATCATCTGAAATAATGAATTCTACGAGCGACATATCGAAGGATTGTTCTTTCAGGGAATGATACAAATATTTGAGTTCATCAGCTCTGTTGAACGTGGGAGTAATAATGCTGATGAACGGTAGATGTCCGGTCATATTAAACTGGCTATTCGCCGCTAATTTTACGAATACGGTTTTCTTGGCCCTGTGTGGTTCTGGCCATCAATTCACCCAACAAACCAATGGAGAAGAATTGGATTCCAATCACAATGAGCATAATACCAAACATTAATAGTGCCATATGTTTAGAAAAAGGTTCTCCTAACGAATACTTATAATAAAGAACAACACATTCTACAATGAATCCAATATTTAAAAATCCGATTCCAAAAAATCCAAATAAGTGTAATGGTTGTTGTGTATATCGATTTAAAAATAATAGTGTAATTAAATCAAAAAAGCCGTGAAATATTCTGGAACCACCATACTTTGTTTCTCCAAATTGTCTTGCTCTATGATTCACAACAATTTCTGTTATTTTAAATTTCTGTTGTCCAGCCAAGGCAGGAATATATCTATGTCGTCCGCCATAGACTTCGATTGATTTTACAACTGTTTTCCGATATCCTTTTAAACCACAATTAAAATCGTGAATATGGACACCTGTCATGAGCCGTGTTACAAAATTAAATATTTTAGATGGAAGCCTTTTATTTAATGGATCTAATCTAGTTTTCTTCCATCCAGATACAAGGTCCCATCCATCTTCCAATTTTGAAATTAAGTTTGGAATTTCTGCTGGATCATCCTGTAAATCTGCATCCATGGTAATAATATAATCACCATTTACAGCTTTAAATCCTTCGGAAAGTGCTGCGGCTTTTCCATAATTCCGATAAAATTGAATTGATTTAAAATTGGGTTTTTGAGTTGATAAATCTGTAATCCATTCCGTTGATCCATCGGAAGATCCATCATCGATAAATAGGACTTCCCAAGTTTCATAGCTCGACAAAGCTTGCTCCAATTCTTCAACAAGATTTGGTAATGATTCATGCTCATTAAAAACTGGAATAATAACTGAAATGTTCATTTTTATATTTTTAATAATTCCCATGTTCTTTTCATATTAAGAATTTTTTGTGTTCGAGTGCGATTTTTTATCTGAATTTCCACGGATTGATTGGAAGTTTGATCCAAAAAAGTTGCACTCACGAGGACTTTCGACTCATGGGCTAAATCATTCTTTTTAAAACTCATTTGGATATGTTCACTTTTGCTAAAATTTTCACTCTCATTCATCGCATCATAATCTGGTTGGATTCCCCATAAAAATTTAGTGATATCTGAAGGCTCTACAATTTGCAAAAATGGAAAAAAATCAAGTATTTGATTATAAGTATATTGTTTATTTTCTATCAAATTCCAAGCAGCAACATTTTGTGGCGTAAGCCACATAAGTAATGCTTTACGTCCTAACGGATCTTTGAATTGAAAAAATGAACTATCATGTTGAGACATAAAGGTAAATGTCAATGCCCCTTTAATAGGCCCACGAGAATTAATTTTCCCGTTTCCTGTACAAGAAACATTTTCCGAAATTAAATCGTCATAGGATTTTTCTGGATCAGGGATAGAAATTTGTTTGACCGGTCCGGCACAACCAGCAATTAGGATCCAAAAAAGGAAAAATTGGCGATTCATTCAATCCTTAATTTCTGCTTGAATTACCTTGGAGATTTCTGGATTCGATTTTGCTTTTATTATTTCTTCCAAATGAGCCTGAATGGTGGGATTCCCATTATCGATACTTAAGGATTCCTTAATAACTTTTATCGCCTCATCAATTCGATCCATTTTGAAATATATCCATCCTAATGTGTCTAAATAAGGCGCAGATTTGGGCGATAAGCGTATGGAATTTTTTGATAATTCTAAAGCGAATTCCATATCTTCTCCACGCTCAACCAAACTGTAAGCATAATTATTGTAAGCTTGAGCATCGGTACTATCTGATGCGATTAATTCCATATATAATACGTCTGATTTTCCCCATTTATTTGTGGAGTCGTAAATCAGAGCAAGATTATGTTTTGTATTTCTGGATTCGGGGAATATTGTTAAAGCGAATCCAAGATGGATTTCGGCATTGTCATAATCTTTGGATTGGTAATAAGCTGTTCCCAAAAGGTACTGAACAGTAAAGTCTTTAGAAAATCGACCCACATGTGGTCTTAGAGCTAAAATAGCTTCTTCTGGCTTTTTTCCACTTAATGCCATAACAGCATGATTGATAAATCCACGTGGATCATCTGGAAAAATATCAATGATTCTTTGATTATATAAAATGGCTTTTTCATTATCTTCCTCATCCAAAAGGAGTGTAACCAATCTATGTAATACATTTATATTTACACTATCTTTTTCAAATGCCTCAAACATAATATTGAGCGCTTTTTCAGGATTTTTCAATTCTTCATAAAGAGCACTTTTCTGAATCAATATTTCTGATGTAGATCCTTGGATCTTTTCGATGCGATTCACAAATTCAAGCGCAACTTGATATTTTTGATTAAATAAACTTAAATCACGAATGGTTTCAAGAAATTTGAGACTTTCAGGATCTTCTTCCAATAAAAGAATACACACTTCTTCTGCTCGGTCAAAGCTATTGGTTGTCAGGGCAATTTGAAGCGCTTGCTCTAAAGCATTAATGGCTGAAGAGTTAACCCTATACCCTTCGATATAATAATCAATAGCAAGATCCCAATTCTTTTGAATTTGAGCTAAATCTGCCAGCGTGAATAAATATTCAATATTATCTGGAACTAATTTAACTAAGTCCTTATAAACTATTTCAGCGTCGCCAAATTTTTTCTGGCTTAAATAAAGTTGCCCAATCATTTCCAATGCATCGGAATCTTCAGGGTCTAAATCTAAGGCAATTCTTAAATGATCTTCTGAACGATTTGATTTGCCTAAGCGGCGATATGCATCTGCAATAGAAACATGAATTGTTGATGCATTGGGATCAAAATCAATCGCATCTTGAAATTCGAGAACTGCTAAGGCATAGTTCCCTTGATTCATTAAAAATTCACCCTGCATAAAATGATGTAAAGCCATTTCTTTCTTCTGCTCAGAATTGGCTAAAATAACTGTTAACGCAAACAGAAAAATTAATATTTTTTTAATCACCGACGATTGTCGCATTTTCTTCATATCCGTGAATTAATATCCCATTTCCGCCTTTTTGCTTCGCGTCATACATAGCTTGATCTGAAAGCTTAATGAGTTCCTTCATATCTTCTGAATGGGTTGGGTATTCCGCCATTCCACCGGAAATAGTCATGGTCACTTCACTTCCATCCATGGAGAACGGATAATCTGCTATATTGTTCACAATTCTTTGAGCAACAACCATTGCCATTTTCGCAGTGGTATTAATAAGGATAATTGCAAATTCTTCTCCACCATACCGAGCAACAACATCAACGGTACGAACATTTTTAGACATGATTTTCGCAACGGTTTGAATGACATAATCTCCATACGGATGACCCAAGGTATCATTAATTCTTTTGAATTTGTCTAAATCAAAGATTAACACGGCCATGTGATGTTGGAAACGTTTCGCCCGCTGAATTTCTTCTGCAAAGCGATCTTTATACGTTTGATGATTTAATAACTTAGATAGACCATCATGTGTTGCATTTTGATAAATCTTTTCATATTCAATTAACCAATAAAGTGACGAGCCAAGAACTCGTCCCAATAAATCAAGAGTTTTTTGATCGGAATCGGTATAGGGACGGCCCGTTAATCGTTCCATAAATAAAGAGCCTTTACTTTCACCAGCAATCAGAATGGGAACACCTAAAACCGACTTTATATCCGATTCAGGCTCAGATGAAGAGAATCTTGAAAAATTGGGATGAGACTCATGCCAATTTTGAGAAATGATCGTTTCACCATTTACAATTGGAATACCATGAAGAGATCCATTTACGGGAAATTCTGAATTCTTTAAAAACTCATCTTCCACTCCATCTACTAATTTGATAATGGCATTTGAGTCATTTTCAATTTGAAGGGAAACCGTTAATCTATCATAATGAAAAACGGTACGAATCAAATATTTAAATTGATCTAGAATTCGAGTTTCATCAGATTTAATATTTAGATTAGCGAGTAAATCAAGAATCCGTGCTTTATTATCTTCACCTATTATATGTTTTTCAAGCGTTTCTAAATTTTCAAGCCCATAAGAAATATATTTACCTAAGGACGTCAAAACAGATTTATCACTATCGGTAAGATCAGAGAAATGTCCAATTTTGGTTAGAACAAATCCTGCGGTTATTCCGTGTAAGGAAATGGGACTTCCTAGGACGCACTCGCTTCCTCGCCATGTTTTGGATTCAAACAAATCATTCCAAGCTTCGCCATTATCTTTTTGATACACTACCGAAGTCCCTTTTAAAAGTGTACCAATCATTGCATTGCTTACTTGAATTGAATTTAAAAAACTATCAGAATTAGAAATTTGAAGAGAGAAGACTTGGGATTCCGGGTCAATCATATAAACTGCCGATTCATATTTTGGATTTAATGCTTTAACAGTAGATAAAACTAACAGATTCAAATTCTCGTAAAGTGCTCCCGTGGTTTTTGAATCAGATCCAATTACATTCTCTGGCTCAGTCGGTTTTACGCCTATCTCCTGGTCTGGTGAAATAGAGAGCGAACCCAAGACTTCATTATACATTAGTAGCAAACCAATGATACCCGCAAGTAGTAAATATTTCAGGTAAATTGAAAGATTCGAAAGAGAATCCGGTAAAAATAAAAATATGAATAGGACTAGGCAGAATGCCGTTAAGGTCCTAGTAAAAGTTGGTAAATTATTTTTTAATGCCATAAAATAAAAATCCCCGTCGATTAAGTTAACAAAATTAGACGAGGATTAAAACCTGTTTGGTAAATTGATCAAAGATTAATCATTCACAAAATGCATTTGTTTTGAAAAATCCTTTTGACCCTTTTTCTGATTGTTCTCTAAGGAAGAATCCTCTTTAACATCAACTAAATCAGGTATTTTTTGAACCACATCATCTAAACCTGGATTTGATAAGGATGGCACTTGATCATTGGCGTAAAGTTGATTTTGGGATGAGGAATTTGTTTCATCCGGTGAAAATAGTTGAATGGATACAAAAACAAATGCGATGACCAATCCTGTCATCAAGGACGCATGGAGAGGTAAAAACCCAAAATAGGTCCGTTGAGATTCTTCTGGCTGAGGGAGTGTTGCAGCCCCTTTTTGAATCTTTGCAAGGAGACGAGTATTAAAATCAGACGAGGATGATACCTTTGGTAAGGATTTCATTTTTTCCTGATTAATTCGGACTGATTCTACAAGATCCTTAGCATCCGGATTATCTTCCAAATAAGATTCAAATAATTTCCGTTTGGAAATTGTTAATTCGTTTTCGATGTATTCTGAAATTAAATCTTCAAATTGATAGCGATTCATCGATAGTATATTCTCCTGTTTATCTTAAGTTTTTCAGTTCGGCTTGAAGTTGAAGCCGAGCTCGGTTAATTCTTGATTTGACTGTTCCAAGTGGAACACCCACAATACTACTAATATCATCATAAGAAAGTTCCTGAATATCTCTCAAAATAATGACTGTTTTAAAATGTTCTGGTAAATCTTGAATGGCTGCTTGAATCTGTTTTTCTGCAAATTCAGTTTGGACTTCCTGCCCAGTTTCGGGTTGAATTGCAGGAAGTTCATATTCCCGTTCGTCCCGTGTCATATGACTCAATAAAGTTGTTTTTCTTCTTTTTCGTTTTCTTAATTCTGTATTCGCCAAATTTCGTGCAATGGTATAAATCCAAGTTGAGAATTTTGCAATTTCACGGTAATAGTGTTTTTTAATGTACAATTTCAACATGGTATCCTGAACCACATCTTCTGCTTGTTCTCGATCACCTAGGAATTGAAAAACAAAATTAATTAACCTATCTCGGTACCGATTCACAAGTTCTATATAAGCTCGTTCATCACCGGCTTGGAACCGAGCAATCAATTGTTCATCCGTATAAACAAAAGGTGTCTTTTGCTTATCCAATGACATGTCCGATAAATTGGAGGAGTTCTGTCTCATCTGTACTATAAGTTGTTTTTTGTCTTTTATCAATTTGACCTAATAAATTTAAAGCTGATTCCAACTTTTCCTGTGAAAAGCCACTGGCATAATTTGAAATATTCTTTTTTACTGATGGTGGTAAAGGCATATAACCTTGGGGTTCTCGAAAAGTTCCATTTTTCATTTTAGCAAATAGCATTTCCTGAAAAAGAGTCGTTAAGGGGTAAATCAAAGCAATCATAGTATCGTTTGTTGTAATGATTGTTTTTCCGAGATAAATCGCTTTATCATAATTCTTTCCTCCAAGAGCTTGTAAAAATTCCCAACGTTGTCTCTCTCTTTTCCATCCTGAAAACAATTCAATATCATCTGATGAAATTGAATTTTGATCTCCTGCCCAAATACACACTTTTTCAATTTCATTATTTAAATGTGCTACGGAATCGCCAGCCATATCCACCATAATATTTACTACACTGGGATGGACCGACTTTCCTCGCTCTTTGAAAAAATAACTCGCCCATTTGTTTAGTTCCGTTGAGTAAGGAGTTTGCGTATTAATGGGACCAATGATTTTTTCCAAATTCTTTAAAAATGCCGTTTTATTCATCCAATCATCATTCACGAGAATCAAGACATGGTTTTCATTCGGTTTTTGACAATATGCCAAAAGGTCATCGCCGACTTTCCCTTTCAATTGTTGGGGATTTCTTAGAATAAATAATTTTTTACTTGCAAATAAATCACTCATAGTGAGTCGATCCATGATTTCTTTTCCTTTCATATCATCAGGAAGCATGAGGGTCTTTTCTTCGGGTAAATCACCAAAAAAGGATTCCGAAACCTTTTGAATAAAAAAGGATTGAAGAAACTGGTCACCACCCTTCAAATAATAGATCGGTAAAATGGAGCCATTTTTCAGATCATTAATTGCAGCTTTAATGATCATTTTGAGTCCAAATGCTCACACCATAAACAGCGATAAAAGCAAAAACAAAACTGGATAACCTTTCAGTAACAATTGCTTTTAATTCCGGAATATTGGCCCAAATAACCGTGGTTAAAAATCCAACAATTAAACCGGCAATTACGCCTTGTCGTGTGGTTTTTTTCCACCAAAGAGTCATGACCAACGCCGGGCCAAATGCAGACCCGAGTCCACTCCAAGCATAACTAACAACCCCGAATATTTTCTTTCCCTGGATTTCTGAAAATATGGCAATACCGTATGCAATAAGCCCCAAAACCACAATCATTATTCGACTCATTTTCACTAGAGATTTTTCGGATAATTGATTCCCTAAATATTGATGGTAAAAATCCTCTGTTACAGCTGATGTGGAAACCAATAATTGTGAATCTGCTGTGGACATCATAGCTGCAACTGCACCAGAAATAAAAAGTCCGGCTAAAATTGGGTGGAGCAATTTGCTGGCTAATAATGGCATCGCTTGCTCCGGATCAATGGTTAAGAAATATTCTGGACCAAAATAAAGTAATGCCACAAGTCCAATTAAAAATGCACCTGTAATTCCAGGTATTGCCCAGGCGATAGCAATTTTTCGCGCCACTTTTACATCTTTTGAGCTTCGAATTGCCATGTATCGAATCACCAAATGTGGTTGACCCAAATATCCTAAACCCCAACTTAATCCGCCTAATGTGGCTACAACTGCCGCCATCTTTTCTTTTCCACCAAAAAATGAACCATTATTATTGTGGAAAATTGAATCAGCCTTTGCCAATCCATCCGAAAGGGTCATGCCCGATTCACTCAATTCAATATATCCTGCAATGGGTAAAATAATCAAAGTCCCAATCATAAGAATCCCTTGGAGCAAATCTGTCCAAGCGACCGCATAGAAACCACCCATGAGAGTGTAAACAATAATGATGGCAGCACCAATAGATATCCCTGTAACGGGACCTAATTCAAAAAGTGAATTCAGGACTTTTCCGGAAGCATGGAATTGTGCAGAAACATAAAAAAGAAAGAAAAATGCGATAATGACTGAAGAAAATAATCGAATGATATTTGAGCGGTCATCGAATTTTCGATGGAGATATTGGGGAATGGTGAGAGAATCATATTTTTCTGTTTCTTCCCGAAGTTTTTCAGCAATCAAAAACCAGGAAGCAATAATGCCCAAAATAATGCCAACCACCGCCCAAGATTCACTTAATCCCACCGTGATAGCTGCACCGGGCAATGCCAATAATAGCCATGCAGATTCACCGGAAGCCCGTTCAGAAAATGCTGTGACCCAAGGCCCCAACTTTCTACCAGCCAACAAATAATCTTCTTGAGTTTTATTGAACTTGAATGTCCAAATACCAACTCCTAGAAGAAATGTCAAATACAAAATAAAAATTATGCCAATCATGTCCATTGAATAAGCCTTAAGCTAAAATTGTTAATGCTCCAACCACCAAACAATATATCCCAAAATAGTGGAATTTCCCTTGTTCTAGCCAGCCGAGAAGCCATTTAAGTGCCACAACACCCACGACAAATGAACTGGATATTCCCGCAATTGCCACTGAGATTGGCATCTGAAATCCACCACTCACATCTAGAGCAGTGAGAAGTCCCGCGCCTCCAATGGCTGGAATCGCCAATAAGAATGAAAATCGTGCCGCTTCTTTAGGAGATAGACCTAAAAATAATCCAGCACTAATTGTCATTCCACTTCGGGAGATTCCGGGAATTATAGCGATCGCTTGGGCACATCCAATTAAAATGGATGTAATAAAAGTATGCTCTTTATTTTGCCGTTTTGCAAAAGATGAACTATACAACACAATCCCCGTAAATATGAGAGCACTTCCTACGGCATTTATATTATCAAAAAGTGAATCCAAGAAATCTTTAAGTCCAAGCCCAACTCCAACTGCTGGAAGAGTTCCAATCAAAATAAATAAAATAAAAGTTTGTGTCTTTTTTGAATTAATTGACATTAATAATGATTTGATATCTTCAAAAAAGACCACCAACACACTGGCCAATGTGCCCAGATGGACGAGAATTTCAAACTCATTTCCCGGTTGTTCTATCCCAAGGATAGCTTGCCCCAAAACCAAATGTCCTGAACTGCTAATCGGTAAAAATTCTGTAAATCCTTGAACAATGCCAAGAATAGTTGCTTCAATGAGTGTCATATTTAGTTCTATATGTTGTTAAAATTTAGATAGTGGAGTCAATATATATGAGAAAGAATTTAAGTTGTAACCTAATAATCCTATCATTCTGCCAGCTTTTTTTCCGTTTCTACGATAAGAATGATATTTTTCATAATTACAATAAGTGCACTCATTTAGACTCAAAATATTTTGTTTCATAAATCCCAATTTTTTTAATTCAAATATGGCCATTTCCTGAAGATTAATTTGATATTTCCCAGCTTCTTTTTCTTCAACAAAACCAGACTCAAATTGATCGACCACGTCATCACTTACTTCAAAACAACATTTTTGAATTGAGGGGCCAATAAGGATATCATAATCCAATAAAGAAAAATCTTTTTCTTTTATCCGCTTTGCGGATTGAGCTAAAATTCCATTCACCAACCCGCGCCACCCCACATGAACTAACCCAAAAATAGACTCTGATTTATGGGAAAAATAAACGGGCATGCAATCAGCAACTTGAATAGAACAAACCATTTCAGGATTAGTTGAAAAAATACCATCCGTATCCAAAACGGTACCAGAACCTGAGATAAACTTAATATTTGTAGAATGAGTTTGTTTGGGAATAATTAAAGAATTTGGGTTAAAGCCAGATGCTATTGCTAAAGATTTTCTCCCCAAATCCCCTTCTGTAGAAAAAGATTTAAAAGAGAATATTGCTTTTATATTTTGGTTCGAAAAATGGTTTGATAAATCCACCCATTGAGATGAATTCATTAATTAAGTGGTGTTAAAATTTGCCCGTCATAAACACCAATTTTACTCAACTTATTTCCACCATACTCAATCACTTGAGTTGACCCATTTTCATTTTGATTTTTACCAAAAAATTTAATCGAAGTACTTTCCCCATTAAATCCGGGATGTTTTCTCAATTTTTTAATAAACATGCGTCTGTCAATTAATCCATTCCCAGAAATATTTTGAATGAACGCAGCATGATCTATAGCCAAATCATGATAATTTGTAAACGAACCCGACCTTCCGGAAATCATGGCAGAACTCACATCGGAAACAATTTTCATTCCATTAACATGAGGCCCAATGAGTTCCTGACTTAACACATCCATATCAAGCCAATTTTCGTTCCCAAATACCACCGTTTTCAAATTATACATTGGGAATTGAGTTCCAACATAGGTGAGTTCACCTTCTCTAATCGGAATATATATTGCATGGATTGTTTCCAGCGCAACTTTTGCCGAATCCTTTTTATCCATTTTTTCTTCTTCTTCCGGTAATTCGAAAAAGTCTGATACATCCACATTAAAAAGTGCATCTAAACTATCAATTGCCAAATTTAGCATCTGACTATCACTAGTATCTTCCGGAACTAAACTCCAAGCCGTTTTACGAATGGATTTGAATTGGCGTGAAATATTTTCCGGATTTTCGATATACCATTCCACATCAACAGGATCAATACCCAATTGATATAATTCAGAAATGAAAAAATCTGTTTTTCGTTTAGATTTTGAATCCGCTGGTGATAAAATAGCTATATTTTCAAATCCATATTCTTTCACCATAATTTGAGCAGTTCTTTGTGCAATTGTTTTTACGGAAGGTGAAAGGAAGAAAAGATGGTCGGCAAATTCGGGCAAGCCTATAGTGCCAAATTTCGGGACTAAAATTGGTATTGAACTGGGAAACCCACCAAGTGCTAAAATGTTCTTTTCTAAAATAGGTCCCAAAATGCCAATAATATCTCGTTGACTCTGAATAGATTTCACTGCATTTAAGACTGTAATACCATCGCCACGAGAATCATATATTTTAAATCGGATAGATGATTGTCCCGTATGCTTCGATAAATAAATGGCAAGACCTAATAAATAGGATTCACCTTTCTCTTTTTCAAAGCCCGAAAGAGGTAGAATTACAGCAAATGTAGTTTGAGATACAATTGACTGATTCGTTTCATCAATCAACCGGTAATATGGTTCAATAAAAACATCTGAAAGTAATTTTGGATTAATGCCTTCAAGTGCTGAGTTTAAATCAAATGCATCCCCTTCTTTCCAAGCAGTATATGCTCTTGAAAAGTTCAAAATGGATTTATTGATTTTATCCCTTTCTCTAAATAAGAAACCTTCAATTTTATCCGGCTTATTTCCATTTCCGATACAGCATAAAATTCGTTTATCCAACTCTACACCTTGCAACGAATCATTAATTTGGGGACGAATAGATAAATAATATTGAATTGCTCGAGTAAAGTTGCCACGAGACATTGAAATATCACCCAAAAAAGTTGAAACATGAATTTGGAATGGGGAATTCATGTATGTATTATAAAGCGATTTTCCAGATCGTAGAGCTTCTACCAATTTTCCCTGTCTATATTGGGATTTTGCTAAAAGAAGTTGGGCGGCAGGATCATTATAATTTTTTTCATTTTTCAGGATGGATTTAAAACCAGATTCTGCTAAACGAAATCGTCCATCTTTAAAATTGTGAACCGCAATATCAAATTTCTGGACATAGGACAAGGTATCAAATTCGTCCGCTTTAAGCAAATTAAGGATGATAATTAAAAAAATGAGTTTAGGAAATTGCATGATTTTTATGGAAATATTTCAATAGTTAAGTTAGGTCATCTTATTTACGGATGATAATAATGGTTTCAATCAATTTTGTCATTTCTGCATTTTTATTATGAATTCTATCTCAAATCTTCAGCGATTTATAAACATCAAATTTCCATTTGAGAATTGATAATAAACCCTGTTTCCCATTTCCTTTCCATAAACCCATTGTTCCGCCACTCCATGACGACTAGATGTATGATTCAATTCATCCGGATTCCCAATCGAAAGTCGCACTTGTCTCTGAGACATTCCTAATTCAATTTTATTTTGTTTGATTTGGGTTAATCTATCTTTGCCCCATTCTTTCGGTAATGGATCTGTTGTGTAATAATGATCTTGAATTCCAACACGCCCTTCATCCCCATTAAACCGCACAAACCCATCTAATCCGTTTTTAGCTTGAATCTTTAACCAAATCGGATAATCATAATTCCTATTCTGAAATGGATGAATATCCATAACGGTTACAGCTTCGAATCGTTTAAAATCATAATCGGCAAAGGAATAAAAGCCCTTAAAATCTAAAGTATTATTTAACCAAATCGTTTGCCCAACCATGGATTTAGTTTCTTTCAAAAGATCATTAAATAGAATATAACTAGGAAATGTTGGCATTTCTTCATCGCTAAAATTGAATAACATTTTGTATCGCTGATCCTTTTCATCTTTAATCACCAAAAAATCATTCTCCCAAGTTTCATAGGTTCCAACAATTGTATAATCTCGATTTTTGAATTTATGATAGGGTCGGAATTTATTGGACCCTAATATTGACCAAACACGATTAAAACTTGCGGTTCTTTTATATTTATCATCCAAATCCACAAAAATGATCTTTTTCCCTGACCAAGAATTAGGCGTTACATAAATCTCCGGTGTTTGAAAAAAGGAACATCCCGATAAAATAAGAACTACCGTTAATGTATAAATTTTGTTAATCATTTCGTGAGTTAATTTGAACCTAATATTTTAAAAAGGAAACCAATCGAACTATAAGGTATTCCATTTACCAATTTAAAGGTTTCCCATTTTCCC
This sequence comes from Fidelibacterota bacterium, assembly GCA_018674095.1. GTDB lineage: Bacteria > Fidelibacterota > Marinisomatia > Marinisomatales > UBA1611. Next base: position 765 of record JABHAX010000076.1, on the reverse strand, counting down.
ATTCACCTTTAACTGTTTTACCATTAGACTCAGAGAATGTACCAAACCCTTCCATTTTTCCCTGTTTAAAATCACCCGAATAAATATTACCATTTTGATAAATGAAAGTTCCTTCACCATGAAAAGTATCATTAAAAAATTCACCTTCGTAAGAATTCCCATTTGAATATTTATATAATCCACTACCATTTTTTAGCCCATTAAGGAAACTGCCTTCATAAATATTCCCATTGGAATAGGTATAAATTCCCTGCCCCGACATTTCCCCTAGCTTCCAATCTCCCGAATAATTATTTCCGTTAGAATAGGTATTAATTCCCTGGCCATCTTTTAAATCACTTTTCCATTCACCAGAATATGTATCACCATTTGAATAAGTAAAGTCGCCCTTTCCATTTAATTGATCATTCTTAAAATTGCCCTCATATAATTCACCATTTGAATAGGTAAGTTTTCCCTTTCCATTCATTTTATCGTTTTGCCATTCTCCAGTATAAACATCTCCAATTGAGGAAGTAAAAATTCCCTTTCCTTCCATTTTCCCATCTAAAAAATCACCTTCATATTTATCGCCAAATGAAGATGTATAAATTCCCTTTCCATTTTTTTGATCTTCTACCCACTCTCCTTCATACGTAAAACCATTCGCTAAAGTCTTGAAAGTTCCATGACCACTTTTATAATTACTTTCCCATTCACCTTCATAATTATTTCCATTGGAATAGGTAAACGTTCCCTGCCCATGAATTTTATTTTTTTCCCAGT
>JABHAX010000075.1 GCA_018674095.1 Fidelibacterota bacterium | reverse complement strand
GGTAACGACTCAACGTTGCGGCCGCATCAGGATCATCCACGTCTATCGTCACAGGGATAAACGCTGCATTGACTAAAGCTGTCACCTGTTCATCGGCCCAGACTTGACGTTTCATGATTCGACAGGGAACACACCACTTGCCAGTGAAAAAGAGTATAATAGGTTTATCAGATTCGACTGCCAATTGTTGAGCCGTTGTATAGTTAGCAGCCCAATCAATGCGATTGGAAGGCGCATAGAAGGAGTGCCAAGCGTAGGAGAGCGATACCACGAGGAATGTAAACCAGAAAGATTGCCAGAATTTGTCCGACTTACTTTTATTGGGTAGAGATTCGGGTTCAATGGGCATTATTGGTGGTTGATTGTCATTCATGAAACATTCTAAATCTTTTTACGAATAAATTAACCAGCTTGTCCGCCAACGTTTTTCAGGCGGAAGGACGGCTTTTCTATTCTCAAATATTTCACCATAATTAAACAGGAATTCTTTAATTCCGAACCATTCGGGTAAAGAACGCATGATCTTTTCACAGATGAAATGATCACCTGTTTTTAGGGATTATTTTTCTGTATGAGAATCTGTAAGCATGGCTAAACGTTTGGGTTTTAGTATATATAGGAATTGTGGCAACTATTGAAACAATTTCCTCATTTGGTTCACCGCATTTCGGACACAAGTCTCTGTAGCTCGGTGAAGTTCTAAGCTACTATACCAAAATGAATTTGACCAAACGATTGTTCCAGAATCAATATCTTTCAATTTGATCATTATTCCGACTCTGGCACTTGTATAATTCACTTTATTTCCGGACGAAATTGCGCCACCGTCGGTTTTGGTGGTTGTGGAAGATGATGTGTTTGCTTGATCTTCTTTTCTTTCTGTAGAAATTGTTTGTTTGACAGTTGTCGTGGTTGAGCCTCGGTTTTCGTGGTGATACGGTACAATAATTATTTCTGAATCTGTGTATTCTGTTATAATGCAAGAAAGCTCGAGTGTTTTGCCGCCTTCTTTTAGTGTAATGGTAGGCAAGCGATCGGATAATTCTTTTATATTAAATCCATATTTTAGGAAATTATGGGTTAGACTCGATTCAACCATTTCTCCTGAACCGGGCAAATAAGAATGATCAATTACAGGAATAATCTCTATTGAGCCTACATCAGAAAAATTATATGATTCACTAATTGCCGCACCATTCCAACAGGCAATTGTAGCAAAGAGAAAAGAAATAAAAACTAATTTTTTCATTATTCAGTTGACAGATTTTGGATATGTACTTTTGCTTCGCTACTAATAAATTCATCTTTTGAATATTTTAAGCAATTTTTCCAGGCTGCTAGCGCAAGTTCAAAATCTTCCAATGCTTCATGAAGTAACGCTTCCATTCGATAAATGTCCGGGTTGGACCTATCCATTATTTGCGCATCAGAAATATGGGACAAGGCTTCCTTATACATCCCTGCTCTCATGGCTGCAGATGCTTTATTTAGAGAATCATTTCCGCTTCCCATCAACGCGCCGAAAAGGCATAATATTATTAATTTTCTCATGATGATTGTTCCTCTTTAGATAATTGATCGATGGCACGTAAAACATCTCTTCTGCTAATTTGGCCCACTAATTTCTCACCTTCCATAACGGGAAAACGACGAAATCGAGATTTTATAAATTTATCAGCTACATTGGATAAAGTATCATGGACATTAACAGTCATAAGATTTGTTGACATATATTCTTTTACAAGTCCACCCAAGTTATTGTAATAGGATGATTCAAATAAGGTTTTCATACAATCTTTTTCCGAAAGAATTCCCACAAGATTTCCATCATCAATGACAGGAGCGCCTGATATTTTATTATCAAGAAATGATTTTATTGCCGTTTCGATGGGTGTCTCTGGCGAGAATGATATAAGATCAGTCGCCATAAAATCACGAATAGAATAATGTATATTCATTAGAGTTCCTTAACAGGTTTGATTGAAGTTAGAGCTATCACGCCACTAAAACAAATGGGGGAGTATTTGTTTCAGATTCAATACGATGATTTGTTTTTTTAAAAAACAAATTTATTACTCAAATAAAGACGTTTCCCGGGAAAGTAAAAATTGTGCTCTATCTTGATAAAATAAGTTTTCGGTCATCATTTCTGGGTAGGATGTCAAATCAGTCTTAATGACTTTTTGGAGAAGGCTATGAAATTGTTCCCGATTCCCTGCTTTTTGATGATAGAATTCTGCCATATGGACTGCATTCCCAAGGTATTCTGGGTTATTGGATAATGCTTGTATAAAATAGGTTTCTGATTGAGATAATTCAATACCAGGAATTCGTGTATAAAGAGAGCCAAAAAACCGATAGGGACCACTATAATGAAATCCCGGTTCTAAGGATAAAGTTCGATGCATCATAACTTCAACCAATTCCCGATGATTCAATCGTTCAATCACAGGCTTGGAATTAAGATAACGAGCAAGGTTGGTTGCCCACCAAAATAATCCAGGCACAACAGAACTAGGAGCACCCGATAAAGCTGTAAGCATTTTAAACGAACTATCGCCCTGTGCACGTTCATAGATACTGGAAAAATCGGGATGAGTTAAGACCGCATTTTTACAATGTTCACTTGCGAGTAAAAATAAGGCATCTTGTTTGGATGCCTCTTTTTCAACAAATAATCCTCGAGTATATAAAATTTTACTATATAAGACGGCCAATTCAAAATTTGAGGGTCTTTGTTGAATGGCTAGGCTAATAAAATGTTCAGCTTTTTTTAGAGCCAATGAATCGGATCGTTGCTCCCAATTTAGTTTTCCCTGTTCAATGAGAAAATCTACATTTTGAACTTTAGCATGGGATTGATAATTCGCACCTGCACAATTCAAGATGAAAAATCCTGTAAGAAGAAAAATAATTAGATTGAGTTTTTGTTTCAAGTTTAAATGTGTCCTTAAGCCTAAATTTCCAGCCATGAAAATACAAATTACTTAAGGCTATGGAAAAGACCATTGAATTAAAAACATTAGAACCGACAGCTTTACTGGGCGTGGCTGATTCACATATTAAACTAATTGAAGCTGCTATACCTATCACAATTATCGCACGAGGAGAAGTAATAAAAATTCAGGGCGATACTCACGATGTAGACCATGCGCATGAAGTCCTCCACGAAATGATGGAAACGCTTTCCACTAGGGGGAGTCTTTCTGTACGAGATGTTCAAAATTTGATTCGTCTGGTTACGTCATCCAATGGAAAATCAAATGGGGAGCATCATACACCAGACTTGGTTATTCATTATGGGAAAAAAGGTGCAATAGTTCCAAAAACTAACGGGCAAGAAAATTACGTTAAAACGGTCTATAAAAATGATGTGGTTTTCTGTATTGGACCTGCCGGGACTGGAAAAACTTTTTTGGCAGTTGCCCTCGCGGTAGCCGCATTAGAAAACAATGAAGTTGATCGAATCATTTTATGTCGCCCAGCCGTAGAAGCTGGAGAACATCTTGGTTTTTTACCGGGTGATTTAAAAGAAAAAGTGGACCCATATTTGGCACCACTATATGATTCACTGAGAATAATTTTTCCTGAAAATAAATTAGCCGAACTTTTGGAAAGAAATTTTATCGAAGTGGTTCCACTAGCGTACATGCGTGGACGAACTTTGGATAGCGCCTATATGATTTTGGATGAGGCGCAAAACGCCACAGCTTTACAAATGAAAATGTTTTTAACAAGACTTGGGATTGGATCGCAGGCAATTGTAACCGGTGATATTACTCAAATTGATTTGCAAAAACGCTCAGATTCAGGTTTAATTCAAGTGACGAACATTTTAAATAATGTTGAAGGAATAGGATTTATTACATTAGATCCAAGTGATGTGGTTCGCCATTCTCTTGTAATGAAAATTATTCAAGCTTACGATGAAAAATTGAAGAATGAAGATTCTTCAAATTGACGCACTGAATCCAGCCCTTTTTAATAGTATTTTTCTCAAAAAATAACTTTAATCTATTTTCAGTTTTTGGGGAAAATATTTTTTAATTTACAGACTCTTTTATACACGCTTTTTAAAGGAAAACGATGCAACGGAAATCAGTTATTGTTTCGGCGAAACGGACACCCGTCGGCGCATTTCAAGGTAATTTGTCATCTGTAATTGCTCCAAACCTTGGAGCAACGGCGATTAAAGCAATTTTAGACGAAACCGGGATTGACCATTCTCAGATTGATGAAGTAATTATGGGAAATGTTTTATCGGCAGGTTTAGGACAAGCACCAGCTCGGCAAGCAACCCTCAATGCTGGATTACCTAATTCAGTTGAAACGCTTACCATTAATAAAATGTGTGGCTCAGGTCTAAAAGCAGTGATGTTGGCGGATCAAGTTATACGCGGTGGCAATGCAGATGTTGTAATTGCGGGTGGAATGGAAAGTATGTCTAATTCACCTTATTTGCTTCAAAATGCACGAGGTGGACAGCGACTAGGTCATGGCAAAATGATTGATAGTATGATACATGATGGACTTTGGGATGCTTACAAGGATACACACATGGGGAATTGTGCAGAATTACTTTCTTCAGATCGAAATTATACCCGCGAATCGCAAGATGAATTTGCAATCTCATCCTATAAACGCGCCCAAACTGCTCAAGCAGAAGGTGTCTTTGATTCCGAAATTGTTCCCGTCAGAATCCCCCAACGAAAAGGGGATCCAATTGTTGTATCAGAAGATGAAGAACCGGGAAAAGCGCGATTTGATAAAATCCCCATACTTCGTCCTGCGTTTGAAAAAGATGGGACAATTACTGCTGCAAATGCGTCCAAATTGAATGATGGTGCTGCAGCCATTTTGGTCATGAATGAAGAAAAAGCGAATGAATTAGGGCTCAAACCACTAGCAAGAATTGTAGCACAAGCGTCTGCTGCTCACGAGCCTGAATGGTTTACAACTGCTCCTGGAATAGCCATTGGAAAAGTGCTGGAACAAGCAAACCTTTCAGCGGATGATATTGATCTTTGGGAAATTAATGAAGCATTTTCTGCCGTAACTATGGCCGCCATTGATGATTTTAAAATTGATCCAGCTAAAGTAAATATTTATGGAGGAGCTGTGGCAATTGGGCATCCTATCGGAGCGTCCGGCGCCCGAATTTTTACAACACTTTTGAATGGAATGAACCGAACTGATGCAAAATATGGATTAGCAACTTTGTGTATTGGTGGCGGCGAAGCATCCGCATTAATTGTGGAAAAAATATGATCGATTTCACCTTAACATCTGATCAAGAATTGATTCAACAAACAGCTCGAGAATTTGCCCGGGAGCATTTAGCGCCAGGCGTTATTGAACGAGATGATAAAGCCGAATTCCCTAATGAACAAATTAAATTATTAGGGGAATTGGGATTTATGGGAATGATGGTTCCGGAAGAATGGGACGGTGCTGGATTTGATACGGTTACTTATGTAATTGCCATGGAAGAGATTGCGGCTGTTGAGTTAGCCACATCTACGGTAATGTCTGTAAATAATTCACTCGTTTGCCAACTATTTGTTGATTATGGAACAGAAAAACAAAAAGAAAAATATTTACGATCCCTTGCTAGTGGAACAAAATTAGGAGCATATAGTTTGAGTGAACCTCAATCAGGTTCTGATGCCAGTAATATGCGAACGTTTGCCCAAAAAGACGGTGATCATTATGTAATTAATGGAACAAAAAATTGGGTAACAAACGGGATTAATTCTGATATTGTTACTTTATTTTGTCTAACAGAAAAAGGTGCTGGCTATAAGGGAATAACTGCTTTTGTAGTTGAAAAAGGTACCCCGGGACTATCGGTTGGTAAAAAGGAAGATAAGCTAGGAATTCGCGCATCCGATACCTGTGAACTCTATTTTGAGAATTGCAGGATTCCTGTAGAAAATAGAATTGGGGAAGAAGGACAAGGATTCAAAATCGCCATGAAAGCTTTAGGCGGCGGACGAATCGGAATTGCTGCGCAGGCACTTGGCTTAGCTCGTGCCGCTTTAGATGCATCCATTACTTATGCAAAAGAACGAAAACAATTTGGTAAAACCATTGGTGAATTTGGAGCCATCCAAAATATCCTAGCTAATATGGCAACAGAAATTGATGCGGCAAGATTTTTAATTTGGCGAGCTGCAAAATTAAAGGATGAAGGAAAAAATTATATCCGAGAAAGCTCAATGGCAAAATTATTTGCCTCATCTACTGCCATGAAGGCGGCAACGGATTGCGTACAAATTCATGGAGGATATGGATACATGCAAGAATATGGTGTTGAGCGACTCATGAGAGATGCAAAAATAACTCAAATCTATGAGGGGACTTCAGAAATTCAACAACTTGTTATTGCGAGAGATTTACTTCAATGATGGTTGTTGTTTTTAATGAAATATCCCCAAAAATAGATTTATAAATAGGAGACAATATGTCAATTATTATTGAAGAAATGGATAGAAGAGGGCATGAACAAGTTGTTTTTTGTAATGATCAAGATACAGGTTTAAAAGCAATTATTGCAATTCATAATACCACCATTGGTCCTGCTTTGGGCGGTTGCCGGATGTGGAATTATGAATCTGAAGCCGATGCACTTACCGATGTTTTAAGACTCGCTCGTGGAATGAGTTATAAAGCGTCCATCGCCGGTTTAAATCTTGGCGGTGGAAAAGCAGTAATTATTGGAAATGCAAAAACGGACAAAACTGAAATACTTTTCAGATCATTTGGAAGATTTGTAGAAGGTCTTTCCGGACGTTACATCACTGCAGAAGATGTGGGAACCAGTGTAAAAGATATGGAATGGGTTCGGATGGAAACTAAATATGTTACGGGAATTTCTCGTGCATTGGGCGGCAGTGGCGATCCGTCTCCTGTGACTGCACTCGGTGTATTTGCAGGCATCAAAGCAACCGTGAAAAAACAATTAGGAAGAGATTCTTTAGTTGGATTAAAGGTAGGTGTTCAAGGGGTTGGTCATGTAGGTTATTATGTTTGTAAATATTTAGCAGAAGAGGGTGTAAAACTTATTGTAACTGATATTGATTCCGATGCACTAAAACGAGTTGTGGATGAATTCAGTGCGGAGGTGATTGGATTGGATGATATTTATGATGCTGATGTTGATATTTATACTCCATGCGCTTTAGGTGCCACATTGAACGATAATACCATTCCTAGATTGAAATGTTCATTGGTGGCCGGAGGAGCAAATAATCAGTTAAAAGATGAAGATGTTCATGGACAAATGTTAAAAGATAGAGGAATTCTCTATGCACCAGATTTTGCCATCAATGCAGGTGGTTTAATTAATGTTGCGAATGAAATTGAAGGATATAATCGGGAACGCGCATTTCGCCAAGCGGAAGGAATTTATGATATGCTTATGACGATTTATAGTGAAGCTGAAGCAGCAGGCGTAACGACACATGAAGCTGCATTAAAGGTGGCAGAATTACGGATGAAGGAAGTTGGCAAATTGAAAAATGTTTATTTGCCTAAGAAAAATGTTATGGGGAAACGTGATAACATCTAACAATCATCCACGCAGAGATGCGCGGGAAGGCGTGCTTCAAGCTCTATATGCTCAGCAATTTTCTGATGAAGATCCGAAACTTGTTTTGCAACGCATCTTAGATACATTTCCCGAAAGGAAAAAAAACTCGGTTTTTATTTTATCTCTTTACCAATGTGTGATAGACCATAGTGAATGGGCAGATGATATTATAAAAAATCACCTTGTAAATTGGGAGTTTGATAGAGTGGCCCAAGTGGATCGTGTTTTATTAAGAATGGGTATTTGTGAAATAGTTCATATGGATGACATACCACCTAAAGTTTCTATAAGTGAAATGGTGGAAATCTCTAAAGTGTATAGTACAGAAGAAAGTTCAGGGTTCATTAATGGAATTCTGGATGCCGTTTATAAAGAAAATAAAAAACAAGAAAAGAATTAATTAAAATGATATTGGCTAGATTTTTTGGTACAAAATCTGATCGGGAGATGAAAAAACTCCATCCCACAGCGGATAAGATCAATCAATTTTGTGAAACGTTAACGTCTAAATCTGATGAAGATTTTGTCACGAGAACTCAAGAATTAAAAGAATTTGTAATTAATCAGCGTAGAGAGAAAGAAGAATCTCTCTCTGCAGATATGGATCGACAAGAACGTGCAGCAGAAATATTGAAAGCTGAGCACGGTGCTTTAGATTTTATTATGGTGGAAGCATTCGCGATTGTAAAAGAAACATGTCGAAGACTTTGTGGCACTTCTTGGCAAATTTCTGGAAGAGAATCTCAGTGGGAAATGATTCCTTATGATGTGCAATTACTTGGGGCAATAACCCTTCATTCAGGAAAAGTGGCTGAAATGAAAACAGGTGAAGGGAAGACGCTTGTTTCCACAATGCCCATTTATTTAAATGCCCTTACGGGTCGGGGAGTTCATGTAATCACAGTGAATGATTATCTAGCTCAACGTGATGCAGAATGGATGGGTGAAGTCTATAAAAAGTTAGGACTATCTGTCGGATTTATTTTGAATTCCATGGATAATGTCAAACGCCGCGAAATGTATGATCAAGATATAACCTACGGTACAAATAATGAATTTGGATTTGATTATCTTCGAGATAATATGTCTCTTCAAAAAGAAGATAAGGTCCAACGTGGCCATTCATTTGCTATTGTAGATGAAGTAGATAGTGTTCTGATTGATGAAGCTCGAACTCCCTTAATTATTTCTGGGGCAGTGGATGCTCCCGTGGATGAAACTTTTACAACCCTGAAACCGGGTGTGCAGCAATTGGTTAAATTACAAACAAATCTTGTGGCAGAACTTGTCAGGGAAGCTCAAAAATTATTAAATGCAGACGATGAAGACGCAGCTGGATTAAAATTACTTCAAGCTCAAAGAGGGATGCCAAAACATCGTCAAGTGATGAAAATATTCCAGGAAACTGGTATGCTTAAATTGGCTCACGATATTGAATCAAATTATATCCGCGACAAAAAAATGCACGAAGTGGATGATGATCTTTATTTCTCTATTGATGAAAAAAGCCATGTTATGGATATCACAGATAAGGGAAGAAACGTTCTTTCACCTGAT
>JABHAX010000074.1 GCA_018674095.1 Fidelibacterota bacterium | reverse complement strand
GATGATTACTATTCCTTTATCAATCCCTTAATGCACGCCGCTCTTTCGGAGCTGGTGGATGATTTTGAGATTTTGCAGTCTTATAAGCCGATTCTGGCCAAGCTTTTGGATGATAAGAACAAGAAGGGGACCTTTCTGGTAGAGCTGGGAGCCAAAGAAAGCGAGCTTGAGCTTGAGTTGAGCACGGATGACCTACGGTTTATGAACACAGACCTGCGCTATCTATTGGATCCGAATGATAAATTATTTGTAAAGCTGTATTACCATGCCATTCCGCAGCTGAACCCAGAGGTGGCTAAGAAGATCATTGATCGGGAGAAGGCCAAGGCCATGGAACCGCACATGCTGGAGATGATTCATGCAAAACTGATCGATGACGGTAAGATTGATGACATGGAGTACCTGGTACTGCGGGATACGGCTAAGACGTCTGCCATTAGTGATGAACGCTTGTTCCAGCTGATTGAGAAGGTAAAAAACAAACTTGGTATCAAGGACTCAGTGGGTACACCTGATAACCTGGGAGATATTTTTATTGAAGCGAAAGAGGATAGCATTTCAATATCTTTTAATCCATGGTGGCTTCATTATTTATCTACGTTTGGGAAAATGGATAAAAAAGTTGTAAAAGATGAAAAGTCCAAGGTAGATAAAATGAAAAAGGGGATAGTTAAGCTAAAAGCAGAAAAAAAATCGCTTCCGATAAATAAACGAATCGTAATAGCAAAGAAGAAGCTTAAGGATAAGAGAGTCCAGAAAGCATCCCAGATAAAAAAGATGAACGAGCGTATTACGGTCAAACGTGAGATGCGGAAAAAGGCCACAAAACCTGAGCTTAAGGCCTCCCTTTTAGATGATATAAATACAATAAAGGAATCTATTGAAGAAAAGCGCAATGATTTTGATGCCCAGATTGAAGAGATGGTCTCAAAAATAGAAGAGATAGAAAATGAAAAAGTAGAAAAATCAAAGGTAATAGATGATAAGATAACAGACCAGACTCTAAAGCTAGATCAATATTTTCCATCTACTCAATGGGGAAGACACAAATACGTCTGGGAGGAGATGAACCAGTATATTGATTCATTAATAGATGAGAACCTCAACACTAGTGTGGCAGACATAGATCCAGATACAGATGATTCTTCAGACCCAAAGTGGGTCAATTCTCCTAATGCCTGGCAAATTGGAAATTTAACTTCCCTATATTGGGCTAAGATTCACCCGAGCGAGGCGCCCCTTGGCCTTACATATAATGTAGGATATGCTATAGCAAAACGATTCAAATGGGTACCGAAAAATATCGACGAGTCACTCGTTGAGATTCTTAAAAAACCGTGTTCCGTGATCTGGACCACGCAGGATGACCAAAATGCTGAAAGAATCGATACCGATGGGCTTCTAGGAATAAAAAAAGCTGAGCTTAATGTTGACCTGTTAAAAGACTATGAGAAAGAGCTTTTAGATTTAGGTGCGAATGTCAGATGTACAATTAAGGATAAAGTATATGATCTTAACCATTGGGATAAAGAAACATACTTTATGCCTTTGGAGGTTTTTCTTGATTGTAAAGATAAATATTCTCTGCAGTCTTTATATTCTAGAATCTGGACACTGGACTCTTTTTTTGAATATGGTAAAGTTGATTTAGAAGCCTTAAACCAATACAAAAAAGAGACGGTTACCATGCTTCAGATATTTTCTAATACGGTAACAAAGTTGAATGATTATGCACTGGAGATCGGTATTAACCAGGAAACGATTCAAGAAAGGTATGACAGGTATAACCGACTAAAAGAAATAATGTTTAAAGAGTATGAAAAAAAATATGCTAAGGGGACTTTATTCAGGCCAACAAAAGAAGAACAGGAGAGTTGGAGGCTATATGCGAAAAATGAACTTGGAGTAGAATCAAATTATCTATACGATATGATAATCAGCAGATTTCGATTTCAAAGCGGAAATAAAAAAGAAGATGATTAGGGTATCAATTAAATAAGAGGTTTTAATATGAAATCCATATCTTTAAAGACTGGGTGCGGTGGTTCCATTATTCTTACCGAAGGTGTCAGGGAACATTTAGGAGCTCACCCGGGAATCCTTGATCTGATCCCGGAAATTGCGTCAAAGGTTAGCTTACCCACAGATGGAAGCAGGTTAGCCTGTCAGATCAGCCTTGGAAGGGTTGTAGGGCAATCCAGTTTAATAGATACCAAGAAAATAGCATTATCGGAAAAGACATGGTTTGCTGTCAGGAAAAACCGCATGAAAGCCAGCCGGGTCATTCCCGGTGAAAGCCCGTTGGATACAGATATTGTAACGATTGTTGCCAATCCTGTTGCTGAAAACAGGTATGAACTAGTTACAGCCTGGTTCGGTATTTTTGCACCAAAAGAGCCCTGGGATCCGGGTTTGTCTGGTGATTCTTCAGGGTATGAAGAAGCAATTCATTTTTGGTGTAGTCATGGGTTGGTTTATAGTTCTGATACCATGTTTGAGCTATTTGAGTCCAATTGGGACAATATTTTAAAAATTGCCATTCACAATAATTACGGTGAAAGATATGAAGTTAAATAATAATAAAAATAACCATGCCAGCGGGTCTTTGAAGGTTGTACTAACAGCATTGGTCGTAAATGCAGTCATAACTATTGCAAAAATCGCAGGGTTTTTCTTTAGCCTAAGTCCATCCATGTTGGCTGAGTCTATTCATTCATTTGCAGACACAGCAAACCAAATTCTTATTTATATAGGGATTAAGGTATCAAAAAAGAAACCCACACGTGATTTTCCTTTTGGGTATGGCCAAGCAAGATATCTATGGAATTTAGTTTCTGCGACAGGAATATTTTTTATTGGTTTTGGGGTGACAACATACCACGGCATTATGTCTCTTTTCGCCCACCATGAAGCAAATATTTCATATGATATTGCGATTCCTATTTTAATTCTTGCCTTTTTTGGGGAAGGCTATGCCCTAAATGTTGCATTAAAAGAGGTTCGTGGACAGAAAGGAACAATGACGTTAAGAGAATGGATAAAAAATGGAGACGATCCAACCTCTGTTGGTGTACTCATTGAAGATGCGATTGCTGTAATAGGTGTAGTCTTAGCAGTTGCCGGTATGTTGCTTTCTCATTATTTTGGCACATATATTTTTGATTCTATTGCCACTATTCTTATCGGAGTGCTCTTGGGAGTCATGGCAATTATAATGGGATATGCAAATGGACGGTTGTTAATAAATCGATCTGTAAATGAATTATCAGAACAGGATATAAAAAATTATATTTTGGCACTTCCGGAGATTAAAACTATTTATTATTTATCTACAGAAATCATGTCGCCGGATGATATTAGGCTAAGTATGGAGTTTGATTTAAATATTGATCAGGTACTTAAAAAAGAAAAGGCAAATATTGACGAAAATAAATTTCAAAACTTTGTCAAAATGATTAGCCAAACAATCAAGAATATAGAAAATAAGATTAAAAAACAATTTCCCGAAATAACGCATGTTGATTTGGAGATAACAACGATTGAAGAGAAATGAAATGACCAAAATAAAGCAAAATAATATTAAATTTTTTTCCCAAAAAACTATTAAAGCAATAAAATATTATGTTTATGCCTTAGTAAACCCGAAAACTGAAAATATATTTTATATTGGTAAGGGTAGTAAAAATAGATGTTTTAAATCATGGAAAGAACAAAATCAAAAAAAAGATTTTATCCCAAGAATAGATATTATTAGATATGGTTTAAGCGAGGAAGATGCATTAGAGATTGAAGCTGCAGTTATTGATTCAATTGGCGTGAAAAATATAGATAATGAAGTTCGGGGTCATAAAATTGAAAAAAGTCGCATTGTCGCTTCTGATTTAAATCTTCAATTAGGAGGTGAGAAGTTGAATGTTGAAGAGATAAAAGATAATGTGATTTTATTTTTTCCTCACAAGGCATTGGCAAGAGGGGAAAACTTATATGATTCTACAAGGCAATATTGGGCTGTATCAAAAGGTAAAATAAGTAAAAAAACAGATTCTGGAGATTTGTTTTATAAGTATGTTTTTGGAATGAAAAACGAATATGTTTTAGATGTGTATGAGATAATAGAATGGTTTCCTGCGGGTACAACTATTAGCTCGAGGACCTTTAATGATGATGGGAAAACTCGTTGGGAATTTATTGGTAAAAATATTTCTCAAAAAATTGAAAAATTATACAAAAATAAGAGACTATATGAAAGAGGAAGCCCATTAATAACACCACAGCGTGGAATTCGTTATTTAGAAATTTAATTATTATTTAATGAAGATAGAAATGTGGTGGTCAGACCTTTGGATGACAAAGGAGGAAAAAGCTGAAATAAAAGAATCTCTTCGAAAGAGGCGGGAATCGGGTGGCTGTTCATCTTGGCGAAACTACCTTAAGGACCATCCAGAAGTTGCTAAGTATGCCTGGGAAAAAGAATTTGTAAAATCAATAAATAATGAAAAAGGAAGATAAAATGGAATATTCAAGTTTAACTGATTTCGATTCAAAATTAAGTGCCCTTAAAGACCCTAATTGCCCTGGGGAGATTATTGATAAAATAGTTATGGATGATGACTTTCCCTGGGGTAGTGAAAAGGCAGAAGTGGCCAAAGATTTAATAGCTAGTCACAGTAATACACTTCCCAAACAACTTGAAAACCTTTTCAAAAATGCAGCTAATAAAGTACAAAAGCATATGATTTTACTAAATCCATCTTGTCCTGAAAGTCTAGTTCAAGAAGGTATTAGAGACGGGTTGTATAAACCTGAAGAATTAGAAATCTTATCGAAGAATGAAAACATAACATCCGACCAGCTCAAAGAACTATTTCAAAGGGGATATTGGTTGAAAACCGATGAAAACGATGATACTGGTAGTAGAATTCAATGTAACTTATTAGGTAATTCTGTATTTCTTGAAATAGGAATTAAGAAAGGTTTTGAATATGCTTGGATTTGTTCGAGTGATAAAAATAACAAAATAACAGATGAAGCAGGAAAAATAACCATTGAAAAATTATTAGGTCACCCAGATTTTCCATCAATTAGGGTAGGCATTTTATTTGAGAATATCGATATGTATGAATGGTTTCTTGAAAAAGCACCAAAGAAGAGATTTTTACTGCCTATTGCTAAAAATGTAAATTGTCCACAAGAGATACTTGAGAAAATTATAACAAAGTATGCAACGGATGTTGACTTTAAGGATGTTGTTTTAGCAGCAATTAATAATAAGAATTATCAGCCTGAAAAAGAAGCAATAGAAAAAATGATTTCATCAGATGATATATCCTTAGTTGAGAAAGGATTCATAATAAGTGCAACAAAATTTGGTAGCAGAAGAATAGTATTACTACCAGATGTAGGAGCGCCTGAAAGGTCGATGGATATTTTTTCTGTAGCCAATTTAATTGAATTTTCAGATGGTTTAAATGAAGATAGTTTGAAAGATTGGTTCGAAAATTACAGATCCGACGAAGGTATCCCTCAAGGAGATGAATATTATGATAATTCAATAATTAAACAAGTTATCCTTCCTAATGGAACAAAACAAAGTATTGAGATTCAGATTGAAGGTATAACATATGAAAAAGAAAAGATAAATAAGATTGATTCTATGAAGGACTTTGACATACTAATAGAAGGAAGTGTTGACTGGTCAAAAGGTCTTTGGAATACGTTTACATTAGAGCTTGATGATAAAGTAATGTTTGATGAAACAAAAATCACTGCAGAAGGAGAACTTGGGGTAATCGAAGAATATCATTATGATGGTAAGCCTTTTGATAATAAAGAAGACTGGTCTTTGGAAGACGGGTATTCTAGCATAGATGTCTCTATGTTTTTAGAAGGGACTCTACACGAAATCAATATTGATGAAATGCAAAATGAACTTGAGCAAACAAGTAAAGACCCTTTGAATGCTGAACATATTACAGATTGGGTAAAAAATAAGATAGCAAAAGAGAAAAATATAGTTAGTGTGAAGGTAGTTCCCGAATCGAGAAAAAGTATTATTCGAGATGTCATATATACAAACACGGATACAGATGAATCATCAGAAGCTCAAGAAGAATATCGTTATGGCTATTTCATTTTAGAGATGAGTGAAGCTCAAATGGAAAAAATTGATTTAAATAACCCAAAAGAATTTAAAGTGAATGATTACAAGATAATTGACTGGTCGCTCGATGAAGTAACTTTTGATGATTCTGACTGGGATGCAGATAAAATAGAAGAATTAGATGATGAAGGAATTCTTGATGAGGAATCAAAATATTATATTAGGGGTCCTTTAGAAATCACAAAAATGAGCAAATAATGTTACCATCAAGCCCCACATTCGTGGGGTTTTTTGTTTGTGGAATGATGGGAAGGTTTGGAATAAACTGAATTATTAATATGTAAGCAATAGCTAATTACGAGACGTTATATAAGCATAATGAATAAATTCAAAAATCGGGTTATTACAATATTATTTTTATCATCATTTATTATTGCACAACCCATCATTGATTTAATTGAACCGGCATTTGGACGAATTGGAAGTACAGTAAGGATAAGTGGTAATAATTTTAGTTCTAACTCTATAGAGAGCACTGTGTTTCTTAGTGGATTGGAAGCAAACATACTTAATTCTACAGAAAATGAAATAATTATATCAGTCCCTTATGGAGCTTACTATACACCCATCTCAGTCTATACAAATGGACTTTATGCATCTTCCAGTCAACGATTCAATGTCATCTTTGATGCTGAAGAAGAATTAACAGTTGAACATCTTGCTAATCAATTAGATAATCCATATTTAGGTAGAAAATATTATGATATAAAAATTGCAGATATGAATGGAGATGGGATTTCAGAAATTGTGACTTCGGAAGCAGGCTATGGTTCGAGTGCATATTTAGCAATATTTACTACATTTTTTGATGATGAAGGGATGATATCCATTGATGAACATATAGAATTCAATTTTGGAACAGGTGTTTACAGTGAGCCACACGATATAGCGATAGGTGATGTAAATGGGGATGGGCTTTTAGACGTAGTCGTATCTGAAAAAGGAAATGTAAATGATGATTTCGAATCACATACGTGTATTTTTATTAATGCAAGCCAAAATCAAAGCTTTGCATTTGAATCTCCCATCATAATCGATGGAGAAGGATACGAAGCTTTTGTTCAGCTCCAAGATATAAATGGAGATG
>JABHAX010000073.1 GCA_018674095.1 Fidelibacterota bacterium | reverse complement strand
GTGAATAGGTATTTGCTACTTGAACATTGATATTTGATAGGTCTGGGATTTCATGATTTGTTTTCATATTAACTCCTTATTTTATAGTGTTCATGTGTTTGAGTGTTCGTGTGATTATCGTTTCTAACTTTAACACCTGAATACCTTAAAACTTTTCACACTTGTAGAATTCTTTTCACCGCCAACGCACAATTTCCTGGATCAAGTATTGTCAAGACGGGTGTATTGCTGGGCATTTGCAATGTGGAATGAATATTCACCAGCATATCCGCTTTATCAGAAAACGGCGGACAGCCTAAAGTTGGAAATTCACAGTTGGCTGCCACAAATCCAGATAAGGCATTGGATCGTCCGGCGATGGTGATATATACAATATCTTTCCCGTCTTTGTTTGATTCTAATATTTCCAAGACCTTTAAGGGTTGTTTATGAGCCGATGCAGCATGCTGTTCCCAAGTAATGCCGTATTCATCTAATTTATTGGTAATTTTTTTTGCGTGGGGTTCGTCTGATTTTGAACCCATTATTATAATTGTTTTCATGTTCTTTCCTTTTTAACCACGAAGGCAAGAAGACACAGAGAAAACATATAAGATCTCCATGCACTCTGCGTCTCTGTGGTTTATAAATACCCTTTTAAGTTTTCGTTTATTCTTTCATTCACAGCTTTCCCTGTATCCGGGAATGGGAAAACCCCACCCGTAATCGTTTCATATAAATAGATATACCGACTCGATAATTCAGCTACTAATTCTTCTGGTGCTTCTGGCAATGTTTCATCATTATATGGATCACAATTATCTACGAACCACAAGCGTAAAAATTCTTTATCAATGTTTTGTGGTTCTTGTCCCAATGCCATGCGTTCGTCATACGTTTTGGCAATCCAATAGCGGCTTGAATCTGGGGTATGGATTTCATCAATCAGCATTATTTCACCACTTGAATCTCGGCCCATTTCATATTTGGTGTCCACCAAAATCAATCCATTTTCCGCCGCTTTCTTTTGTCCGAAGGCAAAAAGTTCTAAGGCTTTTTGGCTGCAGTAACCCCAATCTTCTTGTGTCATCCATCCTTCGCTTAGGATTTCACCCGGCGCAATAGGACGATCATGATCTTCTTCTTTCGTAGTGGGCGTGAGCATATTGGCAGTCAATTTTTGATTTTTAATCAAGCCTTGCGGCAAATCATTTCCGCAATATTCTCTATCACCATTTTTGTAAACAGTCCATAGGGACGTACTGGTGCTGCCGGTAATATATCCGCGGACCACAAATTCGATGGGGAAAACTTCACACTTTTTCGCGAGAGTTACATTGGGATCGGGAACTTCAATCACTTGGTTTGGAATAATATGTTTGGTCTGTTCAAACCACCATGCGCTGGTAAGGTTCAGGACCTGTCCCTTAAATGGGATGGACGCCAACACTCGGTCAAAAGCGCTTTGGCGATCGGTGGTAATGAGTGCAACCTTATTACCAAAATCATATTGATCCCGGACTTTTCCGGTTCGCTTGGTACCGCCGGATAAAGATGTTTCAGTTAAAGTATTATTTATTTCCGCCTTAATGCGGTCTTTGTAATGTTCAGTTGATTCGATAGCATTCATGAGATAGTGGGTTGAATAGTATGTGTGTGTTCAAAATTTCGTTTAAAACAGTTTCAAAATTACCGCCATTCACGGTCAGATTCCAGATGACACCGCGCTTTATTCCAGTTATTCGATCAATTTCAAATCGTTCTTTCAGGGATTCAAATTTTGCCCGCCCTATCATGTCTTCTTTTTGCCGCACCAGAAGTGATGTGGTGTTTTTTACGGTGGTGGTTTTGCTGATGAATTCTTTGTTAGAATTATATAGCTCGCCGGTGGTGTCAATTTTTTTCAAGATAGAATCTCGTTCCCCAATTGTGGATATTTCCCAATGGGTTTGCCGTGAGATAGAAACATTGTGCCCCAAATGGCTCAATGCATTTTGGACCGATGCCGCTTCGTTATCGGTAATAATCATATCAATGATCCATTCGGTTGCATTGGGTTTTGGGAGATAACTTTCAATTTTATAATGGGGGCGTTCAAAAGTCAAAGTATGGTTTGAAACAGGATAATCATTTTCGATAAAATCTTTCATGGATGAAAAAATTGTATCGCCATTTTTTGTTCGTTCCGGATGGGGCATCATAGCCATGACATTTCCAGCAGGGTTACACACCGCCGCCAAATTGTGCATTGATCCATTGGGATTAGTGGGGAATTCATCTGAAATGATCCCGTCATCATCGCAATAGCGAAAGATCGTTTGTTCATTCTCTATCATTTTTTCTAACAGTTCATTTGGAATAATAAATCGTCCTTCACCGTGGGCTAAAGGAACCGTTATCCAGCTTCCAGTTTTTAGTTTTCGTGTGAATGCGCATCGCCCCGCAGATGCAGTGAGTTGCAAATTTGCCCATGTATTATAATAACCCACGCCAAGCACATGGCCACCTTTTACACGTTTATTATCTGTTAAGGCCGCGCCTACACGGTGGTTTGCCAGTCCGGGGACGAGCCCAGTTTCCACCAATATTTGCGCACCGTTACAAATACCGAGAATCGGTTTACCGGATTCCGCTTCAATCTTAATTTGTTTCATGATGGGGTCCTGCGCTGCAATAACACCGGCACGAGAACGGTCTTCGTAAGAGAAGCCACCCACAATGATAAATCCATCAAAATCTGACAGTTTTTCTGCTGGCTCATTCCATAAAAATTCTACTGGATTTAATTTCACTCGACGACACGCCATAAGCGTTTCACGCTCTGTATTGGAACCAGGGAATTGGATGATGGCTATATTCATCTTTTCTCACCACAGAGACACAGAGCAGTAAATAAACGTCTCTTTGATCTCGGTGTCTTCGTGGTTTTAATTTTTAATAATAACACTTTTATCTCCACTAACAACGGTGCCGATTTCATATACTTCCGTTAAATCTTTTAGCGAATCTTTTACAGAACTCACAGTATCTGAATCCACAATAAAAACCATCCCGATTCCAAGATTGAATGCGCGAAACATTTCGTTTTCATCCACGTCTCCAATGGATTGCATTACATCAAAAACGGGAAGGGAAGGCCACGAGTCTTTTTTAATTTTGACACCACATTCATTTGGTAAAACCCGTGGAATATTTTCTACCAATCCACCGCCTGTAATATGGGCGATTCCTTTTACATCAATTCCTTTGTCCAAAACAGAAAAAACATGGTTCGTATAATTAATATGTGGTTCCAATAAAGTGAGTCCCACAGATTTTTCCAATTCTGGAATGGTATCATTTACATCATATCCACCGATTTCAAAAAAGAGTTTTCGAGCGAATGAATAGCCATTCGTGTGTAATCCGCTCGAAGGGAGTCCAAGCACAACATGGCCAGGCTTGATATGTTTGCCTGTAATAATTTTACTTTTTTCCACAACGCCGGTAATGATGCCCACCAAATCATGTTCGCCGGGAAGATACGTGTTGGGCATTTCCGCAGTTTCGCCCCCGACTAAAGACACGCCCGTTTCTTTGCAGGCTTTTACCATTCCGGATACAATCTTTTCAACTGTTTCAGGATTTAGTTTGTCATTGGCGATATAATCTAAAAAAGTAAGGGGCCGTGCGCCCATGACCAAAATATCGTTGGCGGCAGCACTCACAAGATCAATGCCGATGGTATCAAATTTCCCCAATTTTCGGGCAATGATTGTTTTTGTTCCCACGCCATCAATACTCTGCACCAAGACAGGATGATCATAACTTTCTAAAATAGGTTTTAAATCATAGAGTGAACCAAAGCTACCGAGACCGGTTAAAACATTGGATGTGAATGTGGATTCCACGCCATCTTTAATTAGGTCAACGACCTCATTTCCAGCATCAATATCTACACCAGCTGATTTGTAATCTATTTTTTTATTAGCCATTATTTTATTACCACGAAGACACGAAGATACAGAGAGTGTAACGAAAATATTTCTCCGTGTGCTCTGTGTCTCTGTGGTTTAAAGTTTGTCTCGAAGTCCATTTGTCCAAGATTCTTTCGTTTTATTTACAGATATTTTGACAACACCATTTAGTTTAATATGACTTCCGCCCGTTGTGCCGATCTCAAAAGTATCCAATCCATATATTAAGAATGCAGATTTTATTTTATCTAATTTTTCCAATGATACTTCTAAGACAAATCCACCTGTTTCAGAAAATAAAATTTTGTCACTCGCAAGGCCAGATTTAATTTTTACATTACATCCAATTTCGTTCCCAAACGTCATTTCCGCTAGGGCTGACGCAATACCGCCGTCTGCAATATCATGACAAGACAGCACCATACCGTCATCAATACAATCGGTGAGTGCAAAGATTTGATTTTTCACTTCTTCGAAATTTGGTTTAGGGATATTGGCGCCGAGCTCATTAAATAGACTATAATAAACAGAGCCGCCCAATTCATCTTTCCGTTCGCCAATCATTAAGATAACAGAATCAGATTTTTGGAAATGTGCTGGCACCGTTTTATTCACATCTTTGAGCCGGCCCAAGCAACTCACAATAGGACTTGGTGGGATGGCACCATTTTTTGATTCATTGTAAAAACTCACATTTCCCGCAATAATAGGCGTGGCATGTTCCGGATTATCTTTTAGCGTAATGGCATTGCACGCATCAGCTACGCCACGGACACTTTCTACAAATTCCCACATTTGGTGGGGTTTTTCCGGATTCCCAAAACAGAGACAATCAGACAATGCGTGGGGCGTTGCACCCACAGCAGCCACATTTCGCATGGCTTCAACCACCGCATTCACACCACCCCAATAAGGGTCAATGAGTCCATGTCTTGGATTCTGATCGGTAGAAAGCGCAATGCCCACATTGCGTATTTCTTCAGGATATTTTTCAGAATTGAAAGGCGCCATAACACCAGAATCTGCCAAGCCAGTTTCAGCGTGAATTCTACCTTGAATTTGCTTGTCGTATTGCTCAAAAATGGGCTCTCGACTAGCCATATTTTCATGGGATAAAATTTTGAGCAATACTTTATTATAATTTAATGGTTCGGGGATATTGGGTTCCGCAAAATTTTGCATCCGTGCTTCATAAGGTCTGTTATACAGAAAGCCTTCTGTCACTTCTTTCGCTTTCGCATTTACAATCTCTTCATCGCCATTGTGCACAATATATTGACCGTCATTTCGGATTTTTCCAACGACCGAAGCCCGCGCACCTTCGCTCACACCGGGAAGGTCGAAGACCTTATTATAATGATCTAATATTAAAGGTGTTGTTTTTGGATCACAGACCCACATAAAGCGTTCTTGCGTTTCACTGCAGAGATAAACGGACGGATGTAATCCATCCATCCCAATATGGATTTTGTCCATCCACACTTCGGCACCATAGCCAGATGTTTCTGCTAATTCCACGCTAGCACAGGCCACGCCGCCGGCACCCAAATCTTTGAAGCCGATATTATTAATAAGTCCTTTTTCTATCAGGATGTCAAAGAGGGCGTAGGATGATTTTAAAAGATGCCGTTCTAAAAAGGCGTTGGGCTCTTGAACTGCGCCTTTGTTTTGCTCTTTCTTTTCTTCTTCAAGTTCTAATGATGCAAAGCTGGCGCCACCGAATCCGCTATTATCGGTAGGCTTCCCTAATAAAATTAAATTAAAACCGTCTGCATTTTTAGGAGCATAAGAATGAATAATATTATCTTCCCGTACAATACCAAGGGTGACTAAAGTGACGAGACAATTTTCATTATAATTTTCATGGTAATAAAGATCGCCGCCCACATTGGGGATGCCCAAAGGATTTCCATAGCCAGCCACGCCGGCAACAACCCCATCTTGAATCCATTTTGTTTTATTATTTTTTATATCACCAAATCGGAATGAATCGGTCACGGCAATTACTTCTGCGCCCATACATAATACATCCCGGACATTTCCACCCACGCCCGTTGCGGCGCCTTCATAAGGTACAATTTGCGACGGATGATTATGGGATTCATGGCTCATAACAATGCACCAACGATGGCCATTATTATCTGTGGCAATTGCCACCACGCCCGCGTCTTCTTTGGCGCCCAACACAACATCCGGCCCTTCCGTGGTAAATTGTTTTAAATGGTTTCGACTGCTTTTATAGGAGCAATGCTCCGACCCTTGAATAGAAAATAAAATAAGTTCAGCAAGAGACGGTGCGCGCCCCAGCATATCGTTCTGAATTTTGAGCGCTTCCTCTATGGTAAGTGGAATGTTGAGTTCAACTAATTTGGCTTTGATATCAGAATCAGAGAGCCCGGTGAAGTCGACAATTTCTTTGGTAAACGCCACGTTATAGAGCTTTTATTAACACACAGTTCTCAGAGATACACAGAGAAAAATTTGATTAATTAAAAGTCCTGTGCTTCCCTGTGCTTCTCTGTGTTTCCCTGAGTCCACTGTAGAATTTTACCTTATAATTGTTTCATGCCGTTGGGGCCCAACCGATACAATTTTCACGGGGCAATCCACTTGACGTTCAATAAATGCAATATAATCTTTTAAGGTTTGGGGCATGGCATCGTAGCCTTTATCCCAAATGTTTTCAGGAAGGTCCCCCCATCCCGGAAGTGATTCATAAATAGGTTTTGCATTTCTGTATTCGGTCAAACTTGCAGGCATTTCGGTGATGCGTTTTCCTTTCACATCATAAGCAACGCAAATGGGTAGTTCATCAAATCCATTTAATATATCTAATTTTGTCAGAGCGATTTCTGTAAGTCCATTCACACGGACCGCTTGTCGCACTTGGACTAGATCCAGCCAACCCACGCGTCTCGGCCGTCCGGTTGTTGTACCATATTCTCCGCCTTTATCCCGTAGCATTTTTGCCTCGTCACCATGAATTTCTGATGGGAGAGGACTTTCGCCCACGCGACTCAAATATGCTTTTGTAACGCCGATGATTCGATCAATATCTCTAAAGCTTACACCAGTTCCGGTGGAAATATGTCCCGCTGCTGTGTTGGAAGAAGTCGTGTAGGGATAAACGCCGTGATCCACATCCAGACTAATTCCTTGTGCGCCTTCAAATAAAATAGATTTCCCCGATTTGTGTGCTTTGTATAAAACGACTGATGTATCATGAATATAGGATTTTAATTTTTGACCATAATCAGAATAAGTATCAAAAATCTCATCCATGGAAATATCCAAAGATTGGTTGAGCGTTTTTTCAATAATGCTTTTACAAAAAGCATACCCTTTTTCAAGTTTTTCTTTGAATACATCTGGCTCTAAAAGGTCTACCATTCGAATACCATTTCGGAACATCTTATCAGCATAAACAGGGGCGATGCCACGACGCGTGCTTCCCGCGGCTAAATTGCCTTGATGCCCAGAAAGGGCGCCATCCATGGCAATATGATAAGGCATAATCACATGGGCTCGATCGCTTACCATGAGCTTAGGATCAATTCCTTTTTCTTTTACATAAGCAATTTCATCGAGCAATGCTTTAGGATCCACCACGACGCCATTGCCAATAATAGACATGGGTTCGCCATAGACAATTCCGGAAGGAATAAGATGAAGTTTGAAGGTGTTGCCATCGACAATGATGGTATGGCCGGCGTTGTTGCCGCCGTGAAAACGGACCACGTAGTCAGATTCGCCGGCAAAGAAATCGGTAATCTTTCCTTTGCCTTCGTCACCCCATTGGGCGCCGACGATTGCGGTTATTTTAGACGGGTTTGAAGACACGTTGTGCCGGTGGCTGAATCGATTGAATAGTGGCGAATGTCATGTAAAATAAAGAAATAAAGAGT
Organism: Fidelibacterota bacterium; assembly: GCA_018674095.1. GTDB lineage: Bacteria > Fidelibacterota > Marinisomatia > Marinisomatales > UBA1611. Next base: position 14,922 of record JABHAX010000073.1, on the reverse strand, counting down.
GTGAAATTATATAAGGCACTTATAGAATAAAATGCCTATTCGTTTCCTTTTTTATTTATTCCTGCTTTTTTCTTTGCCCAATCTAAAAGTCGTTTAGCGGGTGGAAAATAATCTGCCAATATGATGAGACCGGGAATCCCGAACATCCATCCTTGGAAGATGGGAATTAATCCACCAATAAGCCCAATAATAACTAAAATAATTCCAAGGGTTATTCGGGCGGTTTGTTTAATCATGGTACCGGCGTAATTAATTCATGTTGAATTATGGTATCGAACCCTGATTGTGTATTTTTTGTTAAATATTTTTCGAGAAATCCATACACCAAACCATTCATTAATGGAATTGAAACAGACGAAGTTAAATCTCCCACATCCAAAACATATTTAATAATGGGAGAGAATAAAGGTATATCCGAATAATCTAAATGCTCGGTCTTTTTTATAATTAGCTGGTATTTTGGATTAGATGAATGCGCCATGAGACTATCCAACCTTGGGTAATTCCCGGGATAGTCTGACCCCACCCAAGACGGTCGTCCCATAAATAAAAAAGGTACATGAACTCCGGCATTTATGGTTTCATCTGGTACTGGGCTCAGCCAACTATCTAAAACAAAACATGCATTAATTCTATCATCTCTTTGGGCAGCAACTGTGGCTGTTGCTCCGCCGTAGGAATGTCCACCAACTGAAATATTTTCATAATCTATTTTCCCAATTATTTGTGATTCTATTTTTCCAGATTGCATTTTTTCTAATTGGTCTAAAATGAAACTAATATCAGTCACTCGAGTATTCATTTGCATTTTACGTAGGTTTAAACTGTCGGGATGTCCCGTAATATTTGATCTATAATCGGCAATATGTCCATCTGGAAAGATAGTCAAATTCGCATCAAAACTATGGTCTGGAGCCACAACGATATAGCCACGACTTACTAAATATTCATAAAGTGCTTGGTGAAGATGTCGAGTTCCCGTAATACCATGAGAAAAAATAACAACAGGGAGATGCCCACTTTTTTCTGTGATTGGAATTCCGCCATAACTATTTGTAGTCACATGGTTCAAGTGACTTGGAAAGAATTCGGGAATTGCTCCAGCTCCAGCCAATGCTTTTGCTCGAAGATTAATAAAATCTAAATAGGGTTCAGGATCCTTTTTAACATTTTGGTCTGATGGATACCAAACTTGAACCATGATTTCTCTCAGATCATTTGGATTCTCATCTGTAAACCATTCTGTCCGGGATGAATCAATCCAATGAAACGTTTCTGTACCAACATCATAGGGGCCACCAGGACTAGGAAGAGAAAAAACTGGGATTATCCAGGGGAGAGTTATTGCGATACTAAACCAAATGGACAGGAGAATCTTTGTTGCTGTATTGATTGTTGTTTTTTGGAATCGATGAAAAATATACATGCCAGGTAAAAGATAAACGGCAAATGCAAATTGCCAACGTTGTCCTTCCAAAAAATGTTGGACTAACATTGATCCGATTGTCCCAAATAAAAGAAAAAGAAAAACCTTTCGATCTCTATGAGTGAAAAGAGCAACAAGTGTTCCCGCAATAAGGATTAAAGTGAGTATTTCAAAAGGACGCATTCAGTTCATGATTGTAAATTGGGGGTGGAAAATACAATGAGATATTAAGCTATGGCATTTCAAAAAATAATCTATAATACATTAACAGAATCTGAAATGGTTGAAAAATCACTATTATTTTTAGATGAAATAATTTTAAGGCGAACGGTGAGAGATTTCTCAAATAAGCCCGTTCCTTTAAAGATTATTATGAATGCTGTGAAAGCAGCAGCCTCTGCACCATCTGGCGCAAATAAACAACCGTGGCATTTTGTCATTGTAAAAGATTCAGCTGTAAAAAAAGAAATTCGGTTTGCGGCTGAAAAAGAAGAAAAGGAATTTTATGAACACCGTGCACCAGACACTTGGCTTGAAGATTTAAATCAATTTGAAACAGACTGGCATAAACCATTTCTAGAAATTGCACCTTATCTTATTGTGGTATTTAAAAAGAATTATGATTTAGATGAACAGGTGAAACGGAAAAATTATTATGTAAATGAATCTGTTGGGATTGCTTCTGGCTTTTTACTGGTTGCCTTGCATAATGCAGGGTTGGCAACCTTGACCCACACACCAAGCCCAATGGGCTTTTTAGAAAAAATATTGGATAGACCCGAAAACGAAAAAGCGGTTTTATTGATTCCGGTTGGGTATCCCGCCGAAGATGCTACAGTCCCAGACTTGAAAAAGAAATCCTTTGAAGAGATTTCAACAATTATTTAATAAACGGAGAAAAGATGTCAGTAAGAATAATGATTACAGGTGGAACTTTTGATAAGGATTATGACGAGATCACCGGGAAACTTTATTTCAAGGATACTCACATGCGAGAGATCTTGGTTCTGGGAAGATCTAAACTTGAGGTCAAGATCCGAACACTCATGCTTGTGGATAGTCTAGATATGACGAACGATGATCGTGCCGTTATTTTGGATAATTGTAAGCGCGTACCAGAAAGTCAAATTGTAATTACTCACGGTACAGATACCATGACAGATACAGCAAGAATAATTGCGAATGGAAATATAGAAAAAACAATTATTCTTACGGGTGCAATGATTCCATATAAATTCGGTAGTAGTGACGGGCTTTTTAATTTTGGCGGCGCTCTGGCTTTTGCCCAAAGTTTGCCACCAGGAGTTTATATTGCAATGAACGGTCGTTATTTTGATTGGGATAAAGTGAAAAAAAATAGAAAAACGGGTGTGTTTGAAGAATTATAAAACAGTGCTCATGTGATCCCCTGATATTTTAAAATATGAGTACTTTAATACTTAAACATTTAATATTTTTCCATTTCTTTGATCCATTGCTTCACCAATTCCACACCCTCTTTGTGGACTAATTTTCTTCCTAATTCCGGCATCATGATACTGGGGTCTGTTGATGCCATTCGATAAACCATAATTGATTTATCCGGTTGCCCAGGAACGATTGTATAATCCAAATCTCCCGATCCACGACCAGCTGCAATTGGCGGTTTATGCACGCCTAATTGTGTTGGATTTGTTTCTTCAATATTAAGAAATAGTCCAGATGTTTCTCCCGGTGCACCCAATCGGTGACAATGAGCACAATTAATATCAATCAAAGCCCTAGCGCGTTCTTCAATGGAACCACTTTCAAAATTGTTATAATCAGGTGTTTGCGGAAGGGACGAAACACTTGGGAGTCCACTGATCATTCCCAATGTTTCCCATTTTTCCAATTGATTCATTCTCCCACTATCGAAATCAAAGTCATGGTTTAATAATCTGGTTTTAGGTCCAATTGGCTCCATTTTATTATTGAAAACATGGCAACCTTTACATTGATTAAAATTGGGAACACTATATTTGAAATTCACAGTTTCGCCAATTGGGTTTATAAATGAAGCATCCAATCTTTCACCGGCAATTTCTAAAAAAGCTTCAGTTTGTTCTTCATTCCAAATGTAGGCAAAACCCATCCAGCCTTCCGGCGTATGGATCAATATTCGTGTTTCCATGAGACGGATGTTTTTATCGGGATTGCGAAAATCTGCGGGATAGTAAAATGTTTTTATCAAGACAGATTCTTCCGGAAAATCGAATGTACCATCTTTTTGATATTCTAATTGCTGACCTTGGGGGAGCACAATGAATCGCGATTTCAGTGCATAATCGGAAAACAGTTGGGCAGAAACATCATAGGGAATAACGCCGGTTACAGGATTGTGATCAGCCATGCGTCCCTCAAAAAATCCGTAGTCAGATAATTTAGGCTGGGCGTATTTGAGCGGATTTTCGCTCATGGCGAAGGAAATAAAAAATAAGAGCAAAACCAATTGATTGGCTTTACTCAAAGTTTTAATCATTTTGGCTAAGGTCTAAAGGTGAAATGGATTGTTTGATATTTTTACTAATCTGTATAACTCTCATGGAGTTAATCTTTTTTGTCTTCAATATTTAGTTGGTCCTTTATGGCATCAAATCCAATTCCCGTATAAATCAATAGCTTCATTTTTTCGATTTAGATATAAGCGGATGTTGGGCGCCACAATTGTGTTTTGACATATCTTCAGAAAAATTGGCAACAAAAGGAGAATACCATGAATCAAAATTATGTTCAATATCCAAATCAGTGAATCGAGCGTCAGTATTATTTTGAATACAAAGACCCGCTTGAATTTCGGGGTCTTGCATGCCATCATAAATAATATCAGGTGTGTTTCTACCATACTTCACCGCCAATAATTGACCGATATCAAAACCCAATTCCGGGAATCCCGGCCAACGGTCGTACACATTATTATAAATATGAATGTCAGCAGTGTAGGGATTATAGAGACTGTCCTTAATGGCTTCTTCCGTCATGAAATAACTGACAATGCCGGTGCCGATACTTTTATTATTACGAATCGTGTTGCCGAAAATATGGACACCACTACATGCCAAAATCATGATGCCAGTTCCGGGCAGAACCTTGCCTACAATATTACCTTTGGGTGCAAAATTGAACAAATTATTGGATTCAATTCTGTTATTATAAACGCGAACATTCCCGCCTTGTTTTTGGAGCAGGTCCGGCAAATCAAACACCAAAATACCACCTGTATTTCCATGAGAATAATTTTCATAGACTTCAGCATTATATGAATTCTCAATTTCGATACCGGCCACATTTTCAAACGCTTCATTGTATCGCACCACAATATTATTGGATTGCCCCACATAGATTCCCGCATCAGAAGCGCCAATAGAAATGGAATGTTCAATCAGTACATTTTCGCATTGAACGGGATAAAGACCGTAGGCGCCATTTGTTTCTTTTGGCCCGCCGGTCCATTCCACTTTGACATGTCTAAAAATAATTCCATCCGTGTATTGTGCCTTGATAGCATCGCCTTTGGAATCTTGAATCGTGAATTTTTCCAAGGTAATATTTTTAGAATTTGTAATACTGATTCCTTGGGCGCCCTCCGATTGATTCGAAAAAGAAAGAATGGATACGTCCATCCCCACACCTTGAATGACCAAATTTTCTTTGCCTTCAATGGATAAGGTTCCTTGAATTTTATGGTGACCTTTTGGAATAGTAATTGTATCTCCCGACGCAGCTAGTATGAACTGGGTTTGGAGTTCTTTTTCGAGATTCGCAAAAAGCAGTCCAGTGGTAAAAAGTAACGGAGTGAGTGCTTGAATCAATTTCATCATGGAAAAATTTAGGTGATTATTCATGTTTTTTTAAACCAATATATTTATTTTATTAAGACCAACTGTCATTTCATTATTTCACTTTCTGGCGTTAGATTTGAAAATGAAGCCAATTCGATTTCATTCATGGAATGTTTCACCCAATGAAGCATCTGCAATCCAATTAAACCTTCGGGATAAAGTTGTTATTCAGCCCTTACCAGAAGAAATCCATCTTGTGGCTGGAACCTCCGTAGTCCACGATCCGAACACAAATACAATTCATGCGGCCCTTGTTGTGTTGCGTTTTCCTGATATGAAATTGGTGGAGCGACATGGTTTATCGGAAGAAATAATATTTCCCTACGTTCGTGGAATTTTGGCTTTTCGAGAAGCGCCTCCTATTATGAAGCTCATGAAACGCATTCAGCATATTCCCGATGTTGTATTATTTCATTCCCATGGATTAGCCCATCCGCGGCGATTTGGTTTAGCCAGCCATTTGGGTGTTTTATTTGATGTTCCGTCCATTGGAATTGCCGACCGGGTTTTGATTGGATTCCATGATGATATTGATCCGGAAAAAGGACATCATGCGCCATTGATGCATGAAGGGGAAGAGGTGGGACTTGCTTTACGCACAAAAGATGATGTACAGCCCGTTTTTATTTCGGTGGGTCATAAAGCAGATTTGCTTACTACTATGGAATTTATATTGGAATGCTCCACGCATTATCGCCAGCCAGAACCGATCCGGCAAGCTCATTTGTCTGCAGTGTCACAACGAGACGGTGAAAAGATTGATATTGATATTGGAGGAGATCAATCAACGTTGTTTTAAAGGGTGTTTTTACTAGAGTAAAATTTATTCTAATAATAACGCCTCCAATTTTTTGAATTTCTCAATTAAAATTGGAGGCGTTTTGTTTTTGGGTTGTAGGTCTTTATGCGGTTGCGACTGGCTGATTTTCTGCGGGTTGGCTCACAGATGAAAATTGTTCTTCTTCAGTTGATCCTGTCATGGCGCCAGTAGAAAGGGCTCCACCAGCAATCGTATTTTGGATTGTATCGAAATAACCTGCACCCACAAAGGCTTGGTGTTTGGCGGCTCGGAATCCATTTTTTTCTTCGGCGAATTCTCGATTCTGCATTTGAGAATAAGCAAACATTCCAGATTCTTTATAGCTACGAGCCAAGTCAAACATGCCCAAATTCAATGAATGCCAGCCAGCCAAAGTGATAAATTGGAAAACATATCCTAAGTCGGCGAGTGCTTCACGGAATTCACGTAATTCTTTTTCATTCAAATTGGATTCCCAATTAAAAGAAGGAGAACAATTATAGGATAATGGTTTTCCGGGAAATTCTGCATGGATTGCTTCAGCAAATCGTCGTGCTTCTTCTAAATTTGGGCGAGCTGTTTCGCACCAAAGAATATCAGCATAAGGGGCATAAGAGAGCCCACGATCGATAGCTTGGTCTAAGCCATTATTCACATAGTAAAATCCTTCGTTAGATCTTTTTCCAGTGATAAATTTTTTATCTCTGGGATCGATTTCGCTTGTAATCAAGCTTGCACCATTTGCATCTGTTCTGGCAATGATAATTGTAGATACGCCCATAACGTCTGTCGCTAGACGAGCAGCAACAAGTTTATTAATAGCTTCCTGTGTTGGAACCAAAACTTTTCCGCCCATATGTCCACATTTTTTTGCAGAAGACAGTTGGTCTTCAAAATGAACACCTGAAGCGCCTGATTTAATCATGTGTTTCATCAGTTCGTAGGCATTTAGATTACCACCAAATCCAGCTTCTGCATCGGCAATAATTGGTACAACCCAATCAATTTCATTGTCATTTTTTTGTGCATGAATTTCATCAGTTCGCATAAGTGAATTGTTAATCTTTTCTACGAGTTTTGGGACGGAATCCACTGGGTAGAGACTTTGGTCAGGGTACATGGTTCCAGCGGAATTATTATCCCCAGCCACCTGCCAACCGGAGCAGTAAATTGCTTTGAGTCCGGCCTGTACTTCTTGTATAGCTTGATTTCCAGTAAGTGCACCAAGCGCACAAATAGGCGCATCTGATTTAATACCTTTCCAAAATTTTTCTGCACCGCGTTTTGCCAGTGTATGTTCAATTTGGAATGAGCCTCTTAAAGCAACTACTTCTTCCGCCGTATAAGTGCGAGTGATATTATCCCACCGTGGGTTGTTTGCCCAATCTTGTTCTAGTTGTTGAATTTGTTCTTTTTTGTTCATGGTTTCCTCACGTGCATATCTTGTTCAAAAATTTCAGTATTTTGTATTTTTACAGGACTCATCATAACGTTCTTTTTCAATAGAGATGTATGTCTTCCATTGACAACGCGTTTATCAGTCATGTCTTGTTCAAAGGGGTTTCTTGTTTGATTGAGTTTCATTTCAGACTCCTTTAGGTTAAGTTTTTGTAAGCTGGGATGGTTAAGAATTCGTCTATCGTTTCAGAAAGAACCATGGATGAAAAAAGGTCTATTGCATTTTGAATGGGTTGTGTCATTTCACTTTCCAATTCAACTTTGATCGTTTCTAAGGATGTTTGGAAAAATTCCGCCGTGATAGGCTTCCCGTTATCAAAGGATGCAGTATGGTGAATCCATTGCCACAATTGAGTTCGGCAAATTTCAGCCGTAGCAGCATCTTCCATTAAATTATACAAAGGCACACAGCCATTGCCAATCATCCAAGCGGCTAAATATTGAATACCCACACGGATATTATGTAAAAATCCATCTTCAGTAATTGTGCCAGTTGGCACTTGTAATAAATCTTGTACTGTGATGTGCTGATTTTTCTGAACTTTGTTAATCTGGTTTTTGCCAGGCATTTTTTCATTAAATGCATCCAATGCAATTTGGGCTAACCCGGGATGCGCAACCCATGTTCCATCATGCCCTGCTTCAGCTTCACGTTCTTTATCTAAGCGGACTTTCTCCATGGCTTCTTGGTTCGCATTTTCATCATTTTTAATGGGGATTTGCGCTGCCATTCCGCCCATAGCGTGAATACCTCTTTTGTGGCAAGTTTGAACCAATAGTTTAACATAACTACTCAAGAAATGGCGATCCATTGTAATTTGTGCGCGGTTGGGTAAAATGAAATTTTTATTTTTTCCAAATTTCTTAATGAAAGAAAAAATATAATCCCACCTCCCACAATTGAGTCCAGCAGAATGTTCTTTAAGTTCAAACAGAATTTCATCCATTTCAAATGCGGCTGTAATAGTTTCAATTAAAACGGTTGCTCGGATGGATCCTTGAGGGACATTTAACAAATTTTGTGCTGCTATGAAAACATGATTCCACAAACGGGCTTCCAAATGGCTTTCTAATTTTGGGAGATAGAAATAAGGACCCGAACCATTTTCCATCAATGTTTTTGCATTATGAAAAAAGTATAATCCAAAATCCATTAAGCTGGCAGAAATAGATGTTCCATCAATCAAGATATGTTTTTCATCCAAATGCCATCCACGGGGCCGAACCATAAGTGTGGCCACTTTATGATTTAAAGAATACACAGTTTTTTTAACAGGATGGATAAAGGTAATGGAGCGATCGTTTGCGTCGCGTAAGTTGATTTGTCCCTCAATAATATTGTCCCAAGTTGGGGAATTGGAATCTTCAAAATCCGCCATGAAAACTTTAACAGGAGAATTCAATGCATTAATAACCATTTTCCTTTCTACAGGGCCGGTAATTTCAACACGTCGATCTTGAAGATCTGCGGGAATTGGTGCAACGGCCCAATTACTTTCTCGGATATTTTTCGTTTCTGAAATAAAATTAGGCAAATTGCCTAATTCAAATTCAGCCTGTCTTTCAATCCGCTTTTGAAGGAGCGCTTGTCTTTGGGATTCAAATTGTCGATGAAGCGTTGCAATAAAGTTTAAAGCGTCTTGAGTTAAGATAGATTCATATTCAGGCTGAATATCACCTGTAATCAAAATACCTTCGGGAAGTCCCGAGTCCAATGTTTGTTCTATTGTTGTTTCTGTTAGTTGCATATTTTTCTTAAAGTTTTATTAAAAGTATTTTTTGGTGTGGTGAAAACTATCGGTTGTAAATAAATTAATAAACAAAAACTTTACATATAATACTTTACAGTGTAAATTTTACAACTCTATTTTGCGTACCCTAAATACATCTCAGAAAAAAGCCCATTTTCTTGGAGCAAAAATTCGATCTTTGCGAAAGCAAAACAAAATGACCTTAGACGACTTAGCGTATCGCTGTCATCAAATAAATGGAAAAATTGCCCCATCCGTTCCGTATTTGAGTTTAATTGAAAATGGGAAACGAAATCCATCAGAAGCTTTATTGGATTTATTAAGCGACCTTTTTGGTAAAGAACGAGATTGGTTTAGGGATGACAGTTCTACACCACAACCGACAACGTCTGATAGTTTATCTTACCCAGAAGATCGTTTGGTCTTAGAACCGAGGGAGTTATTTAAAAAAGAATTACTGGGGCGCGCTATCCCGGAATTGCTGGCATTATCCGGTATTAGTGGACGACAATTTTCCCATGCCATGATTCGGTCTTACCAAGAAGAACAATATAACAAATTCCCCGATCTTGAACGGGCAGCCGATGAGGTGGGCGGAAAGAAATTCCCACTATCTGTAGATGATATTTTGGGATTATGTAAAAAACACGATTTAAAAATCGATTGGTTTGATCGACCACCCTTTATGACTCGGAATGATGCAGGGCATGAAATTAAAACTCTATTCCGTTCTTTTTACGATACGCCGCATAAAGTGTATTTGAACAAACAATTAGAAGACCAACCCGAACGAATCAAATATGAATTGGGACTTCATTTGGCACATAAGGTTTTACATAATGGAGATGGTGTCATTTCATCCCATGCGGCAGGTGGAGAATTAGGGGGTTCAACAAGACCGTCAACCCATCAACTTAAAACTGTTTCACAAGAAGATATTCTAATCGCATGGCGAGATTTTGAATGTAGTTTTTTTGCAGGAGCGTTACTTTGCCCTCGACAACCTTTTCGTCGGTTTATGGTGCGAAATGGTTATAATCCTTTGGCGGCAAAAAAAGTGGGATTAACCATTTCGGTTGTTATGCGTAGAATGGGAATGATATCATCCTATGACCATTGGCATTATTTTGATTTATATCCACCTGGTTTTATTCGCGCAGCCTATCGCGGAAATCGGATTCCACTTCCGTGGGGAAGTATGCGATCAGGGATTGCGCCAGTTTGTTCACAGTGGCGGTTATTTCAGCAACTTTCAGAAAAAGGGTTTAATAAACCTAAAAGTCAAATCTCATTATTAAAGCATGGAGAAATTCGTCAATTATATGCGTGCGTCTCCGTCCGGACGAAAGATGCTGCTGGAAACCCACATGTGGTAACAGTGGGCGTTGATTTAGTTCCTATGATCCATTCTCAAGGATATGATTACAAAGATATTATTAGTCAAGTTGATGATGCATGTGGCATATCGGGTGAGTCAATTCTCCCCGAAGATCTCAGGAATACAATTCGTACAACTGCTGGGATTGCTAATTTTTCTTGGATTATTGATGCTTTAGAAAATCCGTGTGTTGTGATTTGTCCTCGGATTGATCAATGTCCAAGAGAAACCCAATGTCAAGGTGTAAAGAAATTAGAACCTAAACGAGTCTCTTGGATTGATGATGTAAAAGAAGAAATTTTGCAAAAATGAAAAACGCCCCAATACTTATTGAATAAACGAAAAGGGGCGTTTTTGTCTTGGGTTGACTATAGGATAAAACTAATCACAAGTTGTTTCAATTAGAATCGCACATACTTCATATGGATCCATGTTTGCGGATGGACGGCGATCTTCAAGATATCCAAAACCATCTTTTGCAGTTTGCATAGGAATTCTTACGGATGCACCTCGGTCACTGATGCCATATCGAAATTCCTTAATGCTGCATGTTTCATGTAATCCGGTGAGGCGTTCTTCATTATGAGCGCCATAGACTGCAATATGTTCATGATGTTTTTTGCTTAACTTTTCACAAGCATCTTCAATAACCTTCATGCCACCTTCTTCCCGCATGGCTTTTGTGCTAAAGTTGGTATGGGCGCCCGCACCATTCCAATCGCCTTTAACAGGTTTTGGGTGAAGTGTTGCACTTACACCGTAATCTTCTGAAATACGATACAAGATCCAACGAGAAAGCCACATTTGATCCGCAGATTCTAAAGGACCAATAGGGCCAATTTGATATTCCCACTGTCCCGGCATTACTTCTGCATTAATACCAGAAATTTCGATTCCGGCTTCAATACAAAGGTCTAAATGTTCTTCAACGATATCACGACCAAAAACCTCATCTGCACCAACGCCACAATAAAAAGGACCCTGAGGCGCTGGATATCCGCCCTCGGGCCATCCCAAAGGAGACCGTCCTTGAAATAATGTGTATTCCTGCTCAATGCCAAACCAAGCTTCTTCGCTGGCATGTTTTTCAGCAACTGCTCTTAAATGAGCTCGGGTGTTAGATGTATGTACTGTTCCATCTGCGTTCATTACTTCGCAAATGACCAAAACATCATCACCGCCACGAATGGGGTCGGGGATATAATAAACAGGTTTTAACATACAGTCGCTATCATTGCCTACGGCTTGCATGGTGCTGGAACCATCAAATCCCCAGTCCGGGAGATCGGCGAGATTGTTTACGGGGCCATTAAAAACCTTTGTTTTTGATCGCAGTTTTTGGGTGGGAATATGGCCATCCATCCAAATATATTCTGCTCTGATTTTGCTCATGGGTAATTTTTCCTTGGGTTGGGTTAAATGTTTTAATCCGGGATGGGTACAACCATTCCGGTTTTATACGTTGATAAAATAATTTGTGTTTCTGTCCGAATCACACCGGGCCAACCTTGAACTTTGCGCAATAGATCTTCCAGTGTTTTAGAGTTTTTTGTATTAATGAGTAATGTATGAGATCCGTTCCCTGTAGTAGAGAAACATTGTACAACTTCAGGTGTTTCATGGGCTGCTGCGGTTACTTCTTTATAATATTGTGAAGAATCTGACATAATTGTAATAATAGCAGCCATATCTAATCCCACAGATTTTGGATCAATAACGGCTTGAAATCTTTTTATAACTCCCGCTTCTTGAAGTTTACGAATTCGCTCTGTTACTGTAGGGACGGATACATCCACATTTTCAGCAATGTGGCTCGCAGATTCTCGTCCGGATTTTTGTAATTCGGCTAATATTTTTCTATCTATTGAATCAAGTTTCATAAAAGTTAATGAATTAATACTAATGATATTATTTAAAATAAAATGGTTATAACAAGCAAATTATAAAGAAAATTTGAATAATGTCTAAAATTATTAACTATTAACATTATTTAATTTAATATAATGAAAATAGTTTCTGTATTTTCGTCTTTAAATTGTGCGTTGTACCTTAGACCTATATAATAAGGAGAAAAAATGTCCGATTTAGTTTTATACCATAACCCGCGGTGAGGGAAAAGCCGAGGAGCCGTGTCGCTCCTAAAAGAGAATGCTGTGAAATTCACAACTGTGGAATATCTCAAATCGCCTTTAAATAAGGTTGAAATTTTATCCTTAAGTGAAAAGTTGGGAATAGCCCCAAGTGAATTTGTGCGGAAAAATGAAGCCGAATTCAAAGACAATAATCTTGTTGAAATATTAAATGACAATGAAGCCATGGCAGAAGCCATTGAAAAATATCCCAAAATTATGGAGAGACCCATTGCAGTAATGGGGAATAGGGCGGTGATTGGACGTCCACCGGAAAACGTGTTAACTTTACTTAAGTAAAAGGAGAGTCGCTTGAAAAACTACATAACCTTTATAGGTTTATTGTTGATTGTTGGCTGTGAGCCGTTCGTTACAGAATTCGCAGATTCATCTGATGCAGTGATGTATCAAGCCGCACAAAGATCAGGCGTGGCACATACGGGGCAGAGCATCAAAGTTGTCACGTGGAATATTAGATTTGGTATTGGTCGGTTTCCCTTCTTTGGCGATTCTTGCGGTGACAGCGTTATTTTGGATGATGCATCCATTGAAAAATTTATGGCGACTATAGCTGACTCTCTGAATGCAATGGATGTGGATGTGGTGCTCTTACAGGAAGTAGATGTGTCTTCCAAGCGAACCGGCTATATGGATCAAGTTCAATATCTTTTGGATAACACCAACCTGAATTACGGCTGTTATGCTTCTATGTGGAAAGCAGATTATATTCCCAGTTCCGGGATTGGGCGCATTGATGCGGGCAACGCAATTTTATCAAAATATAAATTGACTGATGCGGAGCGAATTCAGCTTCGTCTCCGAACAGATCAGGATGAATTAACTCAATATTTTTATCTCCGCCGGAATATTTTAAAAGCAAAAATTACTTCGTTGGCTCAAGGATCAAGTGAGTTTTATGCAGTGAATATCCATGCCACAGCCTTTGCCACAGACGATACCAAACAGCAGCACATTGATAAATATGTAGAAACGTTAGCAGTTATAGATGATGGTGGTGATTTATTTGTAACGGGTGGTGACTTGAATTCGGTGCCACCGGGGTCTATTACAGATTTCTGCGAAAGTGATATGTGCGACGGAGAAGATTACCATACCGATGAAGCGGAAGAGTATCATAAGGAAGGAAGCTATTTTGAGAATTTTGACGGAGAACCAGAAATTTTGCTCCCTTTATATAGTGCGTATAGTTCTGCCATTGATTCTTCTGAAGCTAATCTCCCAAATCATTTCACCCATGGACCCAGCACCAGTTTTGAAATGAACAATATTAAATATGACCGGAAGCTGGATTATTTGTTTACAAATGGAAGTTGGGTTACAGATGCCGCTCAAACACACCAGGGCGCTTGGGAATTAAGTGACCATATGCCGGTGAGTTCAAAATTGAATTTTGGAGGTGAATAATGAAAAAGCTTATTTTCTATATTATTCTTAGCTCTATTGTTTTTGGCGAAACGAGAAATTGGGATTCACACTCAGCTTATTTACTTCACCAAAAGCGTTGGGAGATGGGGTTGTTTCAACCCTTTAGATATGGCTATTCTGAATCGATAGAGTATAGTGTTCATCCTCTATGGTTTTTTATAATTCCAAACTTTACCCTTAAAAAATCTCAAAATCCTATATATGCATTTACCACTGCCAGTCGTTATAAGATTTTTTACCCAACGCCTTTATTAAATATGGTAGCCAAAGATGGAACTTTAGGCGTTATTGCGCCCGATTTCCAAATTCCACCCATGCTTGGATTATCCGCATCCCTACTCTTGTCACGAGATATTGCCGGCTTCAATACCACAATTACAAGTGGGATTGATCTTGGTTTGGTCATGGGTGAATTAGATAAAAGATCCACAATAGATCTTCCATTGATATATCATCGATTAGGGATTTTTTATAATGGCTATGGGATTCATGTTGGATTAGACGTGCAGAAGTCTGTAACAACTAATTTGTCAGTATTGACAGATTTTGATGTTCGATTCCTGCCCGGATTAAAGGGTAATAATTCAGTTGAGTCAAAGTTTTTAGTCGCTTGGAAAAAGTCAGGTCGTTTCCGAATTCTAACCGGGTGTAAGCTTGTGGTGGGGGATTATCCAT
>JABHAX010000072.1 GCA_018674095.1 Fidelibacterota bacterium | reverse complement strand
GAAAAAAAACAAAAAAGGAAAAAATCACCTCAGAGCTATGAGGTAGAATATGTTATCATACCAAACTGGAGTCTTAATATTTATACAGGATATCCTCTAATTAAAGCATCATCATTTGATTATTATGACGATCTTAGTCCAATTTTCGGGTTATCTGTCGGCTCACCATATGGCGTCTATCTTGGCGATTTTTTTATGAATGTCATTGCCGAAATAGCTTATTACGATTTTGATAAATTAAATAATCCTGGGCATGATCCCTTTAAAGGTGCTGCGTATCAAATAGGATTAAGTCCCGGTTTTTTTATCGGAGAAACAAGCATTAGTCTAACTTTGTGCACGGGTAAATATCCGGATGGGAGTGGATTTATTGGTGGCGGAAGTTTGGATTTGCCTCTCGGAGATTTTATTTTAGATAAATTTGGCGATAATGCTTTTGTTGAAACAATTGAAGATCATGTTGAATCCTTAGAAATGAGAATAACCTCCCGATCAAATATTGTTAAAAAATCTGATGGAGGCACCACAGGATGGATTGGGGGTGGAATTTCATTAGGATATGAATTTTAGCCTTCCAAAAAATAATCCTTTATATTGATATTTACTATTGAAAACAGGGATTATTTAATAAATCTTCTTTATCCTGCTTCCCTTTTATTTCATTAAATTTTTAACTATATTTCATTTCATTTATGATTAATTCAGATATAAGAAAAATACTATTTCTTCCACTATTCGTGGGCGTACTGTTTGCAATTCATGGAAAAATAACTTTCTTTGATGGAACCTACGTTGTGGGTAAAGTTACGAAAGTAGATGAATCCACTGTTTATATTATTCCCATGGGACTTGAATCGGCGGAAGGCGTACTTGTTGGAAACATTGACACATTAAAATTAGAAAATGGGATGTTTCCTGTCATTAGCAGTTCGGTCAAATACCTTTATGAGAGAGGTGAATTCCTTGCGAACGACGATGATTGGTTGGATGAGTATGATGATTTTAAATATGATGAACTCATCGTCCAAAAAAAAGAATTTAAATACGAAGAAAGTAGAAAATCAGCGACAGAGTACAATTCAATCTTCGCATTTACTGCTATGCCATTCGGCATGCGATCTTTAAAGAGCACAATCTCTGAAGTAGAAGTAATAACTCCTTCTTTAGACCCCAAAGATGCGCCAGATACAACAATTGTAAAAACCGAAAGCAACACCACACTTTCTCTTAATTTTGGTATTGGGTATCAAGCGCCATATATTCCCGTAAGTGCTGTCGATATATCACCTGGATTTAAACTAATGACTTATGGGTTTAATAGCCCTGAGATGGGTGTTGTAGATGCCTTTCAGTTCATTGGGAATATAAGCATCGATTTTAAACCAATTTTATACTTTATACCTGAAGCGCTACATTTATGTCTGGATTTAGGACTAAACTATAACATGGCATTCAAACATGAACCATCATCATTCGCATTAAAAAGTGATCTATACGATGGTGAACCAACTTACGGTGGCTTGGGGTTTAACACAGGTGCATCCATCGATTATCGTTTTACCGAACTTCCATTAGCATTGCGCTTTTTTGGAAACGCAAATATTATTCCTCAAGGTGAGCCATGGCCAGAATTAAAAACAGGCTTTTTTAATATAGGTGCTATGTTAGTTGTTGTAATGAAACGGACACGTTAATTTTTATTTATTCTCTAAAATAGAGTACAGAGAATTCAATTACATAACCATTTATCTTTTATATTTTAGGAGAACTCTATGAAGCACGTAATCCCATTTTTATTCTGTATCGTTATTGCGCAAGAAAATTACGAAGGTCAAATCACCCTTGATTATAACGGGACCGTTAATGGCTCTTTTAATTCAATCGTTCAAGATTCAGTATTAACGGGATTTGCATATAACCAAATTGGTTTGGATACATCTTTTTTTCTTATGGCTTCCATTACGCAGCAAGATACAAATGAATTTGATTTATTTGTCGCGTTTTTACAAGATACCACATTCCCGGTTCAACCAAGAACTTGGGAAATTCCCGGTGGTGGAGATGAAACAAATCCATTGAGTTTCCAAAATATTGTTGTTCTTATACCTGGTATAGATTCAACATTTGTGAATGACTTATTTGGCTTTTTTACTGATTCATCTTCTTTTGGAGATTCTTTAAATCTTGATTCTGCCTTCGCAAATATTTTCTTAGAATTTGCGGATGATATCTATTTGGGTTTTTCAGGTGAACTGGAAATTTCTGATGTAACTGATTCAACATTGGTAGGCAATTTTAATTCAATTATGATAAAACCTGAATTTCATATTCCACCTCATTTAGTTATGGTCAATAATGGTGAATTTGCATTTAATAAAGTGACTTTACTGGATTTAACACTATCTGAAGAGTCAAGTGTTCCAAGGTCTATTCTCCTCTCTCCTGCATACCCCAATCCATTCAATCCAGAAACCACACTTGAATTTTCTTTGAGTCAAGCCAATCATACATCCATCACTATTTTCGATATTAATGGTAAAATTGTTGAAACCCTTATTGATCAATCAATTCAACCTGGAACCTATCAAATTCGATGGAATGCAGGGAATCAGCCAAGTGGTATCTATTTTGCACGAATCCAATCCGGACAATTAAATCAAACAAATAAACTAATTTTAGTCAAGTAATGTCAGATATCAAATTAACACATCATGAAGTATTAAATGATTTACTCCTTTTACAATGGGATGATGGATCAGAAAATGCTTTACAACTTCATGGACTTCGTGATAATTGTCCCTGCGCTAATTGCGCTGGAGAAACAGATGTTTTTGGAAATGTTTACAAAGGTCCACCTCAAAGCATAACACAAGATGGTTATATAATTACGGGAATCCAACCGGTTGGTTATTATGCCATTCGCCCTTTTTGGAAAGATGGTCATAGTACTGGAATTTATTCCTTTACGCTATTAAAAAAATTGTGTGAAATTTTGGATTCTCCATCAAATTAAAAATCAGATTTCGAAATAAATAATTTACGGATTGAGAATGGGTTTACTTTAGCTTTCGAGCCAATATTAGAAAGAAAAATCACCAATTATGTCATCACTCAAATCAACCCTTCTGATTCTTTTTATTTGTTTTGGGGTCTCTCAAGAGATCCAATATCAAGACATACCATTATCTGGTCTTATTACAAATCCCAAACAAGAAATTTCCGGGCTTGATTGGTATCAGGATCAGCTTGTGCTCCTCCCGGAAAACTTAGGTGGTTTTTTATACATGATTCCAAAAGAACAGTTGATACAATCGCTGGAGAATAAAACACCAATCGAACCAAAACAGCCTTCACTTTTCTCGCCCGATTATTCCAAATTTATTAATGGGTTTGAAGGATTAGAAGCGATCGCATTTCATGGAAATGATGTTTACATAACATTGGAAGCAAAAGATGATAAAACAATGCGCGGGTATTTAGCATGGGGAACCATTGATCCAATTTCCAAAGAAGTCACAATTCCAGAAAATAATTTATTAGAATTAGAAACGCCTCTTCAAGTCACGAATATGACCTACGAAAGTTTATTAATTCAGCAAAATAAAATTATACTTTTTTATGAAGTGCAAGGATTGAATCTTCAACAATCTGTTTGGCAATATCAAGTGTCATTAGATGACTTTTCTGTTTCCAAAATAGAGTTCCCACATTTAGAATATAGAATAACTGATGTGAGCAGATTAGATGAAAATAAGAAATTTTGGGGAATAAATTATTTATGGCCCGGAGACAAGAAAAAACTAAACCCAGCTCCTGATCCAATTACCCTAATTTTTGCCGAAGGTGATTCTCATAAAAATTCAGATGCTGTAGAGCGTCTTATTGAATTTGAATTCAATGAAGATAAAATTCAATTATCCGGACGGGAGCCTATTCAAATAGAACTGGATGAAAAAGCTTCAAGAAACTGGGAAGGGCTTGTTCGTCTTGACGATAGGGGATTTCTAGTGGCGACAGATAAATATCCCAAAATGATTTTAGGATTTATACCTTTCAAATAAATGAAATTTTCAATTCGCTACCTTTTAATTCTTTTTATTGTTTTTTCATCCTGTGAAAATCATCAAGATGATTCCTATGTATTACTTATTTCCTTTGATGGTTTTCGGGCAGATTATCTAGAATGGTTTGATACGCCCAATATGGACAGGTTTTTTAAAAATGGCGTTCGAGCAAAAGGATTGATTCCCGTATTTGTCTCTAAAACATTTCCCAATCATTATAGCATTGCCACGGGAATGTATGCGGAAAATCATGGCTTAATTGGAAATCAATTTTATGATGCAGAATTAGATGACAACTATACTTTAAGCGACAGATCAAAAGTACAAGACCCCAAATTTTATGGTGGGGAACCCATTTGGGTCACCGCTGAAAAACAAGGTCTAAAGACAGCATCCTACTTTTGGGTGGGAACAGAAGCACCCATCGGTGGAATCTATCCAAGTAAATGGAAAGAGTATGAACATAATTTCCCATTTGAAGCGAGAATTGATTCTATTGTATCCTGGTTCTCGCTCCCAATAAACAAAAGACCACGATTTTGTTCCTTGTATTTTCATGAACCAGATTGGACAGGACATGAGACTGGGCCTAGAAGCCAAGAAACCGAGGCAGTTGTTTCACATTTAGATTCTTTGTTTGGAGATCTGATATCAAAACTTGAGCAGTTACCTATCTCAAATAATTTGAATATTATTGCGGTAGCAGACCATGGAATGGCAGAAATCAGTTCTGAAAGAACCGTTGATCTTTCGGCGTATACCGATATGAGCCAAATCATCCAGGAAGGGTCCGGACCTTATGCATTTTTGTACAGTAAGAAAAAAAATATTATAGAACCGGCGGTGGACCAATTAAAAAAAGCTGAGCATATTTCAGTTTACTTAAAAAGTGATATTCCTGAGCGGTTTCATTTCAAAACCCACCATCGAATTAAAGATGCATTGATAATCGCTGATGAAGGATGGTATATCCAAAACCAGGCCATAAGCAGTTCATCAACTGCCGGGAAATATGTCCCCACCGGAGGAACGCATGGCTATGATAATCAATTAAAAAGTATGCATGCCCTTTTTATTGCTCAAGGCCCTGCATTTAAAAAAGGTATAGTAACTGAACCATTTGAGAATGTTAATATTTACCCCATGATAGCACATATTCTTGGTATTGATCCAAGTGAAAAAATTGATGGAAACCTTAACAATATTAAACACCTATTAAAATGAAAATACTATTTAAACTCCTATTGATCACATTATTATCCATCCAACCATTGATGGCTTGGGGAAATACAGGCCACAGAATTGTTGGGAAAGTTGCTGAACAATACATCACAAAAAATGCTGAATTACAAATAAAAAGAATTCTTGGTCATTCAGATCTTTCTAGAGTTAGCACCTGGGCTGATGAGATCAAATCAGATCCGAATTGGAAACATGCCTGGGATTGGCACTTTTGTACTATACCTGATAATGAAAATTATATTTCGGGGAAATATACTGGAGATGCGATTGAAAAAATGAATGATTTCATTGCCACCTTAAAAAATAAAAAATCATCCAAAGAAGAAAAAGAAATTGCCTTGAAATTCATGATCCATTTGGTGGGGGACCTCCACCAACCACTTCATGTGGGAAGAAAAAATGATAAAGGTGGAAATGATATAAAGATTAAATGGTTTGGAGAAGAAACAAACCTTCACAGCATTTGGGATACCAAACTGATACAGCACCAAAATTTAAGTTACACTGAATACACTGATTACTTGTTACTTGATATAGATTATAGCGATATCCGAAAATGGCAGGGACATTCCACCATGGATTATATAAGAGAGTCAAAAGCCCTCCGAACCCAGTGCTACGACTTTTCCGGAAATAGTCTGAAGTGGGAATATTTTTATAAAAATAAAGATCTTTTAGAATTACGTCTTGTCCAAGGTGGAATTCGACTTTCTGGCGAACTCAACCGAATTTTTAAATAATTATTTCTAAGTGAATGTGTCTAAAAATTAAACGCCATTTTGATTCAACCTATTCCCTTATTTAGCCTTCCCTTGTGCTGCAACTTCTGCTGCTTTTTTAGCAATCGCTTCTTGATCTCCTAAGTAATAATTCCGAATAGGGTTTAATTTCCTGTCTAATTCGTACACGAGTGGAACACCTGTTGGGATATTCAAATTAACAATTTCTTGATCTGAAGTTTGGTCCAAATATTTTACCAAAGCACGAAGTGAATTTCCATGCGCTACAATTAGAACTCGTTTCCCTGAATCTATATTCGGCTTTATTATATTGTGCCAATACGGTAAAAATCGATCCACCGTATCCTTTAAACATTCCGATGCCGGGAGATCATCCGGAGCCAAATTAGCATACCGTTCATCATATCTAGGATGCCGCTCGTCATTTAAATCCAACTTTGGTGGTGGCGTGGTATAACTCCGTCGCCAAACATGAACTTGCTCATCTCCATATTGTGCAGCAGTTTCAGCTTTGTTCAACCCTTGCAGTGCACCATAATGGCGTTCGTTTAATCGCCAGTTATAATAGGTTGGAATATTCTCAACACCCATTTCATCCAGACAAATATTCATAGTGCGAATCGCACGTTTTAATACTGAAGTATGGATTACATCAAAAATAAATCCTTCTTTTTTCAGAAGTTGTCCGGATAATCGTGCTTCCAATTCACCTTTTTCAGTAAGGTCCACATCGGTCCAACCAGTGAAACGATTTTCTAAATTCCATTGGCTTTCACCATGGCGAAGTAAAACTAGTTTTTTCAATTTTTTCCCGAATTAATTGTTAGACCCCCCTTTTCTTCCCCCCTATTATAGGGGGGATTAGATGGGGTATAAATAATAAAAATTGGAAAACACTTAATGAAATTATTGTCCAATATAT
>JABHAX010000071.1 GCA_018674095.1 Fidelibacterota bacterium | reverse complement strand
GGAAAGTGGGTGCCAATATTATATCCGTTTGGCTGAATTCATCTCTGATGAGCATTCATCAATGGGTCAAGCCATTGAATCCGTAACGCGATTACCGTTGGATCAATCTCAAGGATTTGAACAGGTCGGGTTTGGGGTCTCGACTTTTCAATACCCAACAGATGCTGGTGATCTTGTACCCGGAAAAATTTATGTATGGCAAGTAAGAAAGGATATAACCACTACATCAGGAACTGAAGAAATTTTTAGTGATATTATGGCTTTCAAGGTTAAGGATTTCACTTCAACAGAAAGAAGTGAATCGAGTGGTGATGACACGAGTCCAGCCGGGATGGCCTTACGCTCCCTTATCGGCGACGAGCTGGCAAATAGGCTCTTTGGTGATGGTGGGGATGCAAATGGGATGATACCAAATGGGACAATCACTTTGGATGGTGAAAGTGTTGATATATCTTTTATTCAATCTATCGTATCCATGGGGATCGCAACAGAAGATGAGAACGGAAATGAAACATATCGTGCAATTCAAATACGCTCAGTGGAGGTGTCAGAATGAAACGCTTAATTATAATTTGTTTTTTATTGAGCACAATGCTTACGGCATCATCCAAAATTGCGATCGCTGTAAAAGTGAAAGGAAAAGTTTCCATTGTGGAAAATGGATCCACTGGAAAACAAAAACTAGTTCCTGGGATGGCATTAAAAGATCAAGATAAAATTCTTACAGGGAAAGGTGGTTTTGCAGCCGTAATGTATTTGGATGATAAAACAGTCCTGAAACTTTTGGCTAATTCAGATTTAACGATTGCCGGGAAACGAACAGGAAATAGAATCAATAAATCCTTAGATATAAAATATGGGAAAATCACTGCAGATATTGCGCCACAAAAAGGGAATGAATTTCGAATTGCAACTCCTACATCTGTCGCATCCGTAAAAGGGACAGAATTAACGATTGCTTCAAATCCATCCACTGGTGATTCATTTTCCTTAATTGAAGGTGTAGTTGAAGTGACCAATACTATCACGGGAGAATCCACAGAAGTGGTTGATGGAGAAACGGTAATTTCTACGCCGGAAGGCTCTTTAAAAGTTCATGAAACAACCTCGGAAGATATGGTGGGTTTTGAAGAAGCAGATATAGAAATCCCAACGCAAGAATTACGATTTGAAATAGAAGACGAAGATGGAAACATCAAAGAAATCGTTATTCAATTCAACTAAAAAACGAAAATGAAAAAGACACTATTTTATTTATTATTGATAAGCAATACGCTATTTGCCCAATCTAATATTTTGATAATGAGTCCTGAACCCAATTCTACAATTTCAGGAAAGGATGTACTCATTGCCATATCAATGTACAAAGTGAGCGGTGGAAATTCAGACGTAATTCAGTTGTTACTTGATGGAGAGGATATTACAGATTTAGCCTATGTCGATTCAGAAATGGTAAGTTGTTTATTGGATGAATTGGAACCGGGAGATCACCAAGTTCAATTATTCACAGGAAGGCGAAATCCAAAATCTTGGACGTTTACAACGACAATAAAGGAACCATCATTAAATTATACCGGTCGAATTAGAACCAGTAGTAGTATGGATCAAATTGATGATTTAACCTTAAATATTAGTCAAGTCATGGTCGATTTTAAAGGCTCTGCTTATGATTGGTTAAAATTTAAATCGAATATAAAATTGACAACTCAAGAGAATGTACTTTTTCAACCACGAAACGTTGTGGGGTTTTCTTTTTCTCTCAAAGATTATATGACTCTAAATATTGGAGATTCAAATCCACGTTTGTCTCAATTTACGATGAATGGAAAACGGATTCGTGGATTGGATGTTAATCTAAAGTTAGGTTGGTTTAGTTTACATGTTGTGAATGGTGAAATCAATCGCGCAATCCAAGGTAATCTTGAAAAATCCTATTCATATTCTATTGATACAAATAATGACGGATTAAAATATCTTTCATTAAATAGAAATGATTATACCTTTGCCCAGCGTGTATTATCTGGGCGTCTTGCATTAGGACGTGGTGAAAAATTCCAATGGGGACTTAATTTTTTAAAAGCACGGGATGATACAAGCAGTGTTCATGCAATTGTAAATGATGCAACGATAACCTATTTACCCAATGCCACAGGATCCATCGAAGGATTAGATTCCGGTCGCGTTTATACTATTGATGCTTTAAGGACAAAGGCTCAATTTTTGAATGGGAAAGATTGGAGTGGAAGGGGTCCAAAAGATAACTTAGTTGTTGGAACGGATTTGGGATTATCATTATTAAATAAACGAATTCGATTGGAAGGCGAATTGGCATTTAGTTTGACCAATAATAACATTTGGGGCGGTCCACTTACTTTGGCCGGTATGGATACTTTAATTGATGATTCCGTTGACAATAATCTTGGCGGAAAATTTGATTTAAATAATATTCCAATAGATCCGAAAGATATAAGTGATATTTTTATTATTAATCCGAATATGGCTCCATTGGTCCCTATAGATATCAATGCTTTAGATTCGGATGCAACAACGGATGAATTTATTGATGCTGTATTTTCAATGCCATCATTGGCATATCG
Source organism: Fidelibacterota bacterium (assembly GCA_018674095.1). Taxonomy (GTDB): domain Bacteria; phylum Fidelibacterota; class Marinisomatia; order Marinisomatales; family UBA1611. Next base: position 10,685 of record JABHAX010000071.1, on the reverse strand, counting down.
TGGACGAGCAATTACAAATTTTTATGGAAATTATTTAGCGGTTGAATATTCTCAAGTCGGCCCAGAGTTTAGATCACTGGCAAACCCTTATCTTGTAGGGAATAAAAGGGAGTATGCCATTGCTGACAAATTTAAATTACTCCAAAATAGATTAATGCTTACGGTGGGGTACAAATACCTGGACGATGATATTTTAACGACAGTTGAAACGGTAAAGTCGCAAAATACAGTATCATTTGGCGTTAATGCTTTGCCGGGACATGGGTTGCCAACTTTGAATTTTTCATTTCGATCTATTGATAGGAAAAATGGGATTGACGAATTAATCGTACTGACAGATACGTCTTATACAGATAATAGAGAAAGTACTCATACCAATAATTTAATGTTGAACCTTAGTCATCGCTTTGATTGGTTTGGCTCTCATATAATGAGTGGTACTTTTGTTAATGTGAATAAATCAGACAATTTTGAGAACAGGGATAGTAATTTTGTTGATCCTGCTTTATCGACAAATGTGGTGAATATTGCTCTTTCTACCCAATACGAAATCCCATTAAAAACATCACTTAATTTGACCACAAATTCAAGTGAATTAAGTATTGGACCTGGAGTTCGAGGCGTTCAAGATTTCCTTACCACCAATTTTTCTGCGGAGTATCCTTTCTTAGCAAATCGAATACTTGCAAAAGGAGGTCTTAGTTTTGCCAAAGGTTCTGGTTTGGTAGAAATGTCATGGCTTGGGTTTAAAGGTGGAATAAGAATGAAAATTATCGATGGGTTCAATTTGAATACACATGGCGAATTCCGTATCAAAGAAACAGGTGGTGTAAAGAAAAACACATTGATTGCCAGAGCAAATTTAGAATATACGTTTTAATAGATTCCCTTTTTGATTTAATATAATCTGTTGGTACAGTGTCATGATATGTAATGACAGATTCATGATTTAAGACCTATTTAAATTGCCATTAATTCCCGAACAATGGCAAAGCCCTAGAATCGATTATATTTTACGTTATTAAGTGGCAATTTTTAATTTTAATCCAAATTGAATCGTAATTATTTTCACTTTGAAATGAAAAATAAATAGTCAATTTTCTTTCACTGTTTTTAGGGGGGAAATGTAAAAATGATTAATAATATTCTGGATGCAAGCAGACGAATCCAACCCTTTATCCGAAATACCCCGTTAATTCAATCGAAAGGACTTTCTGATTTAATAGGAGCTCAAGTTCACTTCAAATTGGAAAATTTGCAAATTACGGGCTCATTCAAAGCGCGAGGCGCGCTAAATAAAATTCTTTCCTTATCCGAAAAAGAAAAGTCAACCGGTGTGGTTTCAGCCTCAACAGGGAATCATGGTGCGGCGGTAGCGTATGCCGCCGAACAAGTTGGCATTCAATGTACGATATATGTACCGGAAAAATCATCTTCAATTAAATTGGGTAATATGAAACAATTTGGGGCCAATATTGAAGTGCATGGAAAAGATTGTATTGATTCAGAAACAATGGCTAGACAGGTTTCTATAAAAACGGGAAAAACCTACGTGTCTCCTTATAACGATACATTCGTCATGGCCGGGCAAGGAACAATCGGTGTAGAAATTGAATCTCAATGTGATGGTTTGGATGCAATAATCGTCTCTGTTGGTGGTGGCGGGCTCATTGCTGGAACGGCAATTTATTTGAAATCCATTTGGCCCACGATTCATGTGATAGGATGTTCTCCAGAAAATTCCGCAGTTATGATCCATTCCATGAAAGCAGGAAAAATCTTGGAGCTGGAATCAAAACCAACTTTATCCGATGGGACAGCAGGTGGTGTTGAAAAGGAATCCATAACATTCCCGATTTGTTGTGATATAATTGACGAGACTGTTTTAGTGACTGAAGATGAGATTAAACGAGCTATGAAAATATATATGGATAAGGAACATCAATTACTGGAGGGTGCTGCTGGAACAGCTGTGGCAACATTGCTCAAAAAGAAGGACTCATTAAAAAATCAAAGAGTGGGCGTTGTTATTTGTGGTGGGAACATCAGTTTGGATACTGTGCGAGACCTATTAAATTAATCCTGTATTATGGTTCATTTCTTTAGATTTACAATTATTGTTTTGAGTTTCGCCCAAATTTTGGGTGAAGAGATAAAAGAGAAAGAGTCCACTACCTTAGATCCTTTTCATTATTCCGAAATGGGGAAAATTGGAGACAATTTTTTCCCCACCAATCCCATGAATGATCGAGCAATCGGATATTTACTTCAGGGGAAAGCTCAATCTGCTATTTCTAATTATGGGAATATTATTAATTGGGATGAACATCCCATGGGAATTTGGAATGGATATTCTTATTTACCTTCTGTTGCATTTCTTGCCGGAGTACCCGGTCATCAATATTCATATAAATTTAATTGGACTCATGTAGAGTACGTTGTGGACAGTGATGGGTTTCCTCTTTATGGAATTTGGGAATCCAGTGAAGCTTATGATGATTGGTTTTCTGAGAATGATACGAATTATGTGGGAGTTATTTTTGAATTAGATCAGGATTTTGGCCAATGGCGACCAGATAGTATTTCTAAAAAAGCATCCAAAGATCTTTTTGATAATCCATATCAATATTCAATTAATCATGAATTGAAAAAAATAGCCATTTCCACCTTTGGTGATTTGGATCCAAATACTGCCAGTGCACGGGTTGGGTTTATTTATCCTTGGGCATTACGCCCGAAACTTATTCAAAGAGAAGATCAATTTGATTTTTATAATTATGGCGCTGATTTGGAAGAGTGGACCGAAGATGATGAATATATGTATTACGGATACAATGTTGCAGAATCATGGATTTCCCGTTTAGATGGTTCGCCAAATGGAGAATGGCATGCTTCTAATAAATCTCGGGTTAACACTCATAATACAGAAGTAACGAATGGAGATATTTTCGGAGATACTTACGTAACTGATCCCAGTGACACCTACCCACTTTTAGCCCATAGCGCATTTTCAGATACATGGCCAATTCAATACAACGAAAATACCGGATTAACCGAATCTTTTTGGCCGGGCTGGTGGGCAGAAGATTATAATGTCAATTTACCCGGATGTTCTCAATCTAGAAAAGATCCAGATTGTTGGGAAAGTGTAGATGGACGTTTTATTTCTGATATGGAAGTCTATATGGAATTTGATGATCGGTGGGCACATCGAGGCAATATGGTAGATACGAATGATGAATATGAACAAACCGCCTATCCTATGGGATTACGCGTGATGGCAGAAGCTCATTCTTACGGCGTTTCGTATGCTGAAGATATTATCTTTGTTACAGTTAAGGTACGGAATGAAAGTGGCGATTGGTGCGCTGAAGATGAATTAGGAAATCCTATTTTGGATAAAAATGGCAACCAAAAATGTGGCGAAGGAATGGTCATGCCAGATGGAACCAAACTAAATCGAGGTAAAGGATTTAATTACCAAGGTACATTTTTAGGATTTTATTTCGATTCGGATGTTTTGGTTGGAAATGAGAATGGTTTTAATTCCAGTCTCCATACCAATGATGATGATTTTATGAAATATTACTGGGAAATATTCGAACGGAACAATGAGCGAATGTTAATCTCAATGGCTATGGTTGGTGATTATGATGGTGTGAGTGGCCAAGCGCGAGGGTATGCTATGAATGGCGATCCTTCACCAGGAACTGATTTTGGCGTGGTTGCGACCCAATTATTGGATTCGCCTCGAGCAACCGATCCTGTGGATTTAGATCAAGATGGCACCATAGATATTTTCCCGGGAGAGCCCTTAAAAATGACAGATTGGCATTGGTTTGATTGGTATAGTCGGCCCGGAGTTGTTCAAATGGAAAGTAATAGTAGCAGTTGTTACGCTGGAGCAGCGGGATGTCCACAAGCTAGAAATAAAGAAGAAATCATGTATAAAATCATGGCTGGTGATACAACACATTTAAGTGAAAATGAGCATGCTTGGCATTTTCACACAAAGAATCCTGGATTGGATATAGGTACGGAATTGAATCCACATTTTGATTCACTTGAAGGCCTATTAGAAGAAACAGCATTTTTGAGAGAACCCCCTGGGTTGGATTGCTCAATCTTTATGAGTTGTGGTCCATTTGATTTACCGGTGGGACGGGAAGTCCCCTTTTCTTTTTGTATCATTTTTGGACAGAATGAGGAAGACTTAATTAGCAATGCAAGATTTGCGCAGGTGATGTATAATTCGCGCTATCAAGGATTTACACCTCCGACGCGTCCATTGGTTTATTCAGAAACGGATACAGGCGTTGTCAAATTATATTGGAATGATGTGGCTGAAAATTCGATAGACGTTTTGACCGGTTATTCAGATTTTGAAGGATATAAGATTTATAAAAGTATCGATGGTGGAAAAAATTGGGGAAGCGCTTCCGGACGAATTTATGATGCAGATGGTTTGTTTGTGGGCTGGAGACCTTATCAACAATTTGATTTATCTGCAGAAGCTGATTCAATTCATTGTGTTTATGGGAATGATCCTACGGAATGTTCACAAGATGTTACTCGTCAACGTGGACATTCAATAAAAGGGGAAGACCCATATTATCCGTGGTTTAGTTTAGGCGAAGATACAGGGTTGGACATTATTCGATTGGAAGAAATTGATTGGAAAATTGTGAAAGGGGACACATTCAAATATTTGTATGAAGACAGACAAGTAACAGATGGCTTGGAATATACTTATTCCGTTGTGTCTTATGATATGGGTGTAGAACCAAGCTATCCAGTCCATTTTTTAGCCATGGATGATGGCAACTTTGAATCGGTCGTAGATACGAATTACTCAAATCCAGATGAGTGGGCAAATCCAGAAGGGTATTCTTCTATTGAGAATTCAAAAGGAACCACCATCTTGGATAGGAATTTTGTACAAGTTTTTCCGGGAATTCGACCGCAAGAAAATTTAAATAAAGTTAAAGTTGTACCAAATCCTTATATCGTTAGATCAAATTTTAAAGAATCAGAATTTCTACGTCGAATACGATTCACAAACCTTCCCAATGTATGTAAAATAAAAATATTTACATTATCAGGTGAATTCGTAAACGAATTAGATCATAACAGTGATACAGAAGGGAATGAATGGTGGGATTTAAGATCTATCAATAATCAAGAAGTATCACCGGGCCTTTATCTATATTATATTGAACAACTTAATCCAGCAACTCATAAAAAAATAGCTGACCAAGTTGGGAAATTTGCTATTGTTAGATAGATAAATATTAAATGAATAAAATATTTCCAACTTTTTTTATTATTGCTACTTTATTTGGACAAACAAATTTTCAGAAAGAAAGTCTCAAATCTCAATCTGAATTATTAATTAAAAAATCCCAAAGGGCTAAAAAGAATGCCGAAGAAAAGGCAAGAAATATGGGGTGGCCTGTGAAAGGGAAATTAGAAAATGGAGAAGAATATTCACTTCAAAGATTGGCTCCAAATGGGAAACCCATTTACTATTGTACAGAGAATATTAATTCGGCTAAAACAATTTCAACAAATCAAGTTTGGGCGGGTGGTGAAAGCCAATTATTTTTATCAGGCTCAGGTATGATTGTTGGCGAGTGGGACGGTGGAGCAACATTAATTTCCCATGATGAGTTAGTCGGGCTAACTATCCAGGTTGATGGTGGAGAAAATTTAAGTGATCATGCAACTCATGTAGCTGGGACCATAAAAGCAAGTGGCGTAAATCCAAATGCTCGAGGCATGGCACGAGATGTAATTTTACATACGAACGACTGGGAATATGATAGTGGCGAAATGGCTGCTCAAGCGGCGACTGGATTAACTCTTTCTAACCATTCTTATGGACAACGGGGTGGATGGCATTGGAATTCTCTAGGTGATGATAAATGGGTCTGGTGGGGCGATCCGGAAGTGGACAATAACGAAGATTATCATTTTGGTTTTTATCATGAGCAAACCCGGGAATGGGATGAAATCGCCTACAACGCACCACACTATTTAATCGTCATGTCTGCAGGGAATGACCGCAATGATGAAGCGGCAGTGGGAACCGAACATTGGGTCTGGAATACGACCCTTGGTGATTGGGAATTGTCCACAGAATCCCGAAATCCTGACGGACCTTGGGATTGCATTTCTTATCATAAAATTGCTAAAAATGTATTAACGGTTGGCGCCGTAAATGATATTGTAAATGGCTATGAAAATCCAAGTGATGTTTCTATGTCCTCATTCAGCTCCTTTGGTCCCGCAGATGATGGCAGAATCAAACCGGATATTGTTGCCAATGGTGTTGGCCTTTTTTCATCTTTTAGTTCAGGCGATCAAGATTATGGAACTTATTCTGGAACATCCATGTCCGCCCCCAGTGTTACCGGTTCTTTAGTTTTGGTTCAAGAAATGTATAAAAGTTTTAATGATACTCTTCCACAAGCTGCCACTCTAAAGGCAATCGCAATTCATACTGCTAATGAAGCTGGAAGCACTGATGGTCCCGATTATAGATTTGGTTGGGGACTCATGAATACTGCCCAAGCTGTCGATTTGATTCAAAGAAACGGGAATGGTAATTTAATTTCAGAAGAATTTTTAATGAATGGAGATAGTGTAGAATTTATAATTTCATCTGATGGTGATGAACCACTTCGTGCAACAATTTCATGGACTGATCTTCCGGGAACACCGACTCCACCAATTTTGAATTCGCCCGAAATAATGTTAGTCAATGATTTAGATTTAAGGATTTTCCATGAAAATGGGACAGAATATTTCCCTTGGATTTTGGATCTAATAAACCCCGGATATGCTGCCACAACAGGCGACAATATTGTAGATAATGTGGAGAAAGTTTTGATTTCGGAACCGGAACCGGGAAACTATACAATCCGAATTCAGCATAAAGGCGATATTGGCGATGGACAAGCGTTTGGCTTGGTTGCAACTTATGGCTATTCGGGTCCTGTAACGTATCATGTGGCAGCTAATGGTAATGATGAAACAGGAAACGGATCGGAGGGGACCCCCTTTGCGTCTATCCAAAAAGCAGTGGACGAATCTGCCGCTCTAGATACTATTTTGGTAGCGCCGGGCATTTATACCGGTTCCATTGAAATCAATGCCACAGGAATAATTCTGGCATCTCATTTTATTCACTCCGGTGATGAGACAGATATTGCCACAACAGTTTTAACAATCGAAGATCCCAATCCAATTCTTTATTTACATGATACAGGATCTGCCATGCTAGTAAAAGGATTCACCTTTGCTTTTGGTGGAATTTATGGAGATAATAGCTTAACGTGCACTTCAGGAAATGTTACCATTGAAAATTGCGTTTTTACCCAAACTGAAGCGGATTCAGATTGTGGAGCAATCACTTTTGGGAGTAGTTATGGCATTATTAAAAATTCACGAATTGAAAATATTTCAAATTGCTTTTTGGGCGCTTTATATGCTTACAATTCAACTGTAGAACTGGATTATTTTTCAATACTGAATACAAGTGGAACCAGTCAAATTGTTTATTTACAGAATTCTCAAATAGATATGAATTTTGTGACACTTTCAGAGAATTCTGTTGATGAAGATTATAGTATTATTCGCATGTATGATGGATCGGAATTGAATGTGATTAATTCAATTTTATGGAATGATGATGAAACAGAAATTTCTTTCAGAGCGGAAGGCGAAGAAAATTTTGCCAGCATTTATTATACGGATTTGAAGGGTCATATTAATGGCATTGAAACTAATAATAATGGTACAACCAACTTTGGGTTGACTAATGTGATGAACATTGATCCCTTATTTTGTAATCCCGACAGCAATGATTTTCAATTAACCGGAAATTCCCCTTGTGTGGAATATTCCAATGATGCCGGTCCCATCGGTGCTTTTGATATTGGCTGCGATTTTGTTGGGATTGGAGATCAAGCATCTGTTCCGGGTGAATTTCAATTGTACCCTGCATTTCCAAATCCATTCAATCCACGCACCACGATCCGGTTTAATTTTGGTGTTATTTCGACTCCACTCAATAACCTCAATATTTCTCTACAAATATTCGATATAACCGGCCGTATTGTTGAAACATTGATGAATGGAAATTTGGATTCCGGTGAACATGAGCTCGTTTGGGATGCTATTGGATTTTCCAGTGGGGTTTATTTTGTAAAATTGACCTTGGATAAGCAATCAAAAATTCAAAAATTAATCTTATTAAAATAGGCGATTTTCCTATGAGAACCATTCCCATTTTTATCTTAATCCTGAATTTTATTTCAGGCCAATCCTCCACATGGGACATTATCCAAGATACGATCTGGACACCAAAGTGTATTGTGTGCCATGACCATGGACTTTATTTCGCTGAACAATCTGGATTAATTTTAGCCGAAGATGTAGCTTATGAAGAATTAATTAATATAGTTCCAACAAATATTTTTGCAGCAGAAGATGGATTAGAATTAGTTGGGACTGATGGTATCACCAGTATTTATTCCAGTTTTCTCTGGGAAAAGATCAATGCAAATGATTATGAGCATTTTTACCAGGAACATCCTGAGTATGGTAACCTCATGCCCTTGGGAATGGAATTTCTCACCAATGGTGAACTGGAATTTATTCGCCAGTGGATCATCGCCGGCGCCCCGGAAACCGGTGCAGTGGTTGATACAAATCTTTTAGACGATACAACGGTTTTTGAATTGCCGGAGTTCGCACCCCTGCCATTCCCGGAGAATGGTGTTCAATTTCATTTGGGTCCCTTCGAAGTACCTCCTCAATTCGAAAGAGAATTATTCTACTACACAGAAGTTGATACTCAGGATATCCTTTATGTGAACCGGATTGAAACAGCCTTGGCGCCGGGCAGCCATCATTTTATTGTTTATACCTATGACGATAATCTGCCCTTTCAACCGCCTGAATTAAATATTATTCGTGATTTACGAAATCCGGATGGAAGTTATAATGAGTCTGTTTTATATTACATGGCATACCAAAAATTTGTCACCGGAACTCAAACTCGGTTTTTTGACTATCGACTCCCGGAAGGCGTTGCCCTCAGAATTTATCCGTCTTTTGGATTTGACTTAAACATCCATTATGCCAATTATTCCAATGATACAATCATTGGGGAGGCTTATAACAATTATCATTTTGTTGATTCGGCTGAGGTGGATCATATTGGGAAAATCCTGCAATTGGATAATTTCGACATTGTATTACCGCCAGGTGAAGAAACAACTCTCAATAAGAGTTTTTGGATGTTTGAAGAGTTTGGCGAAATTATTTCCATTTTTCAATTGTTTTCTCACGCGCATAAGCACAATACTGAATTCAAAGTTTTCCGACGATCACAAAGTGATCCTTATTATAAAGAATTAATTTATCTTGCGTTTGATTGGGATCACCCACCTATCATAGAATATGATCCGCCTATGGTTTTTCATGAAGGTGATGGTCTTGAATTAGAAGCCACCTTTTACAATGATACGGATGAAGAAATCAATTTCGGATTATTGAGCACCGATGAAATGATGATTCTTTTTGGATTATATTATGAAGGAGAAAACTTAGCAACAGATGACACTGATGAACCAATACCAACCCAAATCGGAATCTCAAAAATTTATCCAAATCCATTTAACCCAACCACTACAATCCGGTTTTCGATCGATAAGAGATTAAACACATCTCTAAAAATATTTGACATTTCTGGCCATATAGTTGAGACTTTGGTAAGTGGCGACTTACTTGTTGGTGAGCATGAGATTAATTGGGATGCGTCTGATTTTTCTAGTGGTGTCTATTTTGCCAAATTGAGTCAAAGCAATAATACAGTTGTTAAAAAACTGATTTTATTAAAATGAAGATACCCAGGTTCCACCTAGCTTTTCCCGTCCACGATCTTGAATTAGCTCGGAAGTTTTATATAAATGTTCTGGGGTGTAGCTTAGGTCGGGAATCAAAAAAATGGATAGATTTTAATCTTTTTGGTCACCAAGTTGTTGCCCATCTTTCACCGAAAGATTGTAATCTGCCTCAAACAAATTCTGTGGACAGGATCCAAGTTCCGGCCCGGCACTTTGGTATAATTTTACCCTGGGATGAATGGGAACAATTGCTTGAAACAATTGAACATTCAGATTTAAGATTTTTAATTGAACCGCAAATTAGATTTAAAAAGAAGAAAGGAGAACAAGGAACATTTTTCATTCAGGATCCAAGTGGGAACGCTTTGGAATTCAAATCATTCAAGGAAGATAAAATGGTTTTTGAGAAGAATTAATTTTTCCAAAAAAAACCGTAAATAAAAAGAATATAGATAAAAAGAAATTTATAGAATCATTTACAATAAAAGTGGTTTATAACACTGTTTGGGTAGGGATGGATATAGAGTCTTAATAAATTAATAAAAGAGGTTTTGCCATAAACCAAGACCTATACAATCTAGGATCAGCCTGTTTATTAGCAACTGCTGGGCTCGTCCATCTTTATAGAGTGGTAAATGATTTGGATTTCATTAGCGGATCCTATGGCCTTCCCATGGAATTCAGTTTGTTTGTGGTCCTAGATTTGGGACTGATAAGTTTCAATAGATTCAGATTGCTTTTAAAAAAATAATCCAAATCCATATTCAACTT
>JABHAX010000070.1 GCA_018674095.1 Fidelibacterota bacterium | reverse complement strand
TATCTGAGATGGCGCAAATATATATGTCTATTCACTATTTTTTTGCCCACGGTCTTGTCATTTTTGTAATGTTTGCACTTTTGATAGATGGCTACCGACCACGATGGGTTGACTATTTCAATGCCATACAATGGACAACGGCCCTCGTTGTATCCATCATTATCATTAATTTGATTCTTGGAAGTAATTATATGTTTACCTTTGAAAAACCACCTGGGGTTAATTTTACATTACTGATGCCGGAATGGCCCTATTACTTTATAGTTATATTGTCTATTGGTCTCATCTTTTATACTTTATTAATGCTTTTATCTTTGGTCCCTCAAAGAAATAAATAATATAATATTTCATATTTTTCATTAGCCAAGTAAGACTGGTGGCATCATCCTAAAAATGACAGTTAAAGTCGGTTTTAGATTAGTTTTCCGTTTATCCCTTTCACGGAATAATATTTAGTGGAATAATCAATAAATTAAGAAATTAAACGCTCATAACGCTCGTTATAGTCTTTGAATTATAATAATGATTATTTAAAATAATAGTATGAAATATCTAAATTCGAAAGAAGTTGCATCAATTATGGGCGTGAATGTTTCAACAATAAAACGATGGACCGATAGTGGTAAACTTGATTGTTATCAAACCGTAGGTGGACACCGGAAATTTCTGTTGTCCCATGTAAAGAATTTTTTAAAGGAAAAAATCAATCAAAAATTAAAAGTAAATATAATTCAATATCTGAATAAGGGCGAAAAAGAGCTTGTTCAACGAATTGATAGAATTGATTATAAATATTTAAGAGACTATTTATTCCAATTAAGCCTTCAGCAAAGTGTTGATTCAATCCATGATGTAATAAATTCCTTATTAATCAAAGGAGAACCGCAATATCGTATTTATGATGAATTGATTTTAAATGTTTTGAGTAGAATCGGGGATCTATGGTCGAATAATAAACTATCTATTGCAGATGAACATACTATGACAGAAACAATTAGGAATGTCATGTATCGAATTCATTCTGAAATCTCTAAAAATAATGTAAAAATACCCAAAAAAGTTATTTGTATGACACTGACTAATGATGAACATGAAATACCATTGGTCATGATTCAATCTATATTAGATGAAATAAATATTCCTTCTACCAATCTAGGTCCCAATATACCGGCCCCTGAAATAGAATCTAAAATACAAGTTGTGAATCCAACGCATTTGATCATTTCTTCAAATTATGTGTTGGATACAGATACATTTAATTCAGAAATATCTCAACTCCTTCAAATTTGTCATAAAAACGATATTGAAATACTCATTGGCGGTTCCGGAAATCATTTATTAATTGAAGAAAATAGGTCTACTACCATTGAATTAAAAAATATGACCGATTTATTTAACTATTTTAAGGTAGTAATGGAATCGTGAAAACTTTTGAGATTAATACAAAACAATACATTAATAAACCATTAGATGTTGTTTTCCAATTTTTTTCAAAACCAGAGAATCTTGAAATGATTACTCCTGAATCACTCTCATTCAATATTTTGACTCCGATCTCGATCAGGATGGAGACAGGAAGCCTTATTGACTATACGATTCGTTTATTTGGGATTCCAATTCATTGGCGTACTCTGATTTCGGATTATGAGCCTCCTTTTCGTTTTGTTGATCAACAAATTAAAGGCCCATATACATTTTGGCATCATACACATACGTTTCAAGCAGTTGAAGGAGGAGTTGAAATAATAGACAAGGTAAAATATTCTTTACCACTGGGATGGTTGGGCACACTGGCTCATTCAATTTGGGTACGAAAAGATTTGGAGAAAATTTTTAAGCATCGTAAAACCGTAATCCAGAATTATTTTGAAATTATAAATATATCTACTGAAAGGATGATCGAATCATGAAAGTCGCTCTGTTTGGTGCTACAGGGTTTGTAGGATCTTATATTGTAGATGAATTGATTTCTCAAGGCATGGAAGCAAACTTAATGGTTCGGGGAGGGTCTGAGAATAAATTGCTTCAAAAGGAAAAATGTCGGATAATTAAAGGAGATATTGATGATAAAATTGCGATTAATGAAACTCTGGATGGTTGTGGTGCTGTAATCTACGCTATAGGAATTATCCGTGAATTTCCCAATCGCGGCATCACCTATGAGAACCTACATTTTAACGGTGCCAAGCGATGTATTGATGCTGCAAAAGAAAAAGGCATTAATCGTTTCATTCTAATGAGTGCCAATGGTGCAAAAATGAATGGAACCGGCTATCAAAGTACAAAATACAATTC
>JABHAX010000069.1 GCA_018674095.1 Fidelibacterota bacterium | reverse complement strand
TACGCGTCTAATTTTTGAAAATCTAGATCGTTTTTTCAAAAGAGTAATAGGATGAAAAATTATCCATACCAAAGACCGTAAAATTCCAGTTGCATGGTTCCAGTCTAATTTCAAAACAGAATATCCCAATGCAATCCATTCTAACATAAGTCGAATAAATCCCACATAAAAAGCAAGCGGAATTGAGAAATTCCCAAATAGCATCAAGAGGGAGTTTCGATGATTTAAATAATATTTCCGATGAGAATGCATGGGGAGTGAAACTGCATTTTTATGATAAACAATAGATTTTGGTTCTGCCCAAATCTTAAATCCCATGGCCTGAAACCGCCAACAAAGATCAATTTCTTCCATATGTGCAAAAAATGTTTCGTCAAATTTTCCTGCTGATTCGAAAATATTTTTCCGAACCATCATAGCAGTTCCAGACGCCCAAAAACAGGATTGAGCTTCATCATATTGGCCTGTGTCTTTTTCCTGATTTAGAAAAACTCGACCTCGGGCAAACGGAAAACAAAATATATCCATAAACCCACCAGAACCACCAGCGTAATCAAAAACATCACGCTTATAATAATTCAGAATTTTGGGTTGGACAGCAGCAATAGAAGAATCACTTTCCAATCGATCCACCAAAGGTTGAAGCCAATTTGGATCTTGTATGGTATCATTATTTAAAAATAAAAGATATTTCCCTTTAGCAAGATTGGCGCCACGATTACATCCACCAGCATATCCATAATTTTTATCATTTTCCACCAAAATAACATCAGGATGATTTTCTTTTACCCATGCTTGACTGCCATCTGATGAGGCATTTTCAGAAACTATAATTTCAAAAGAATCAAAATTGGTTTTCTTCAGGGAGTCGAGGCATTCAGATAATACATCTATACCATTCCAATGAGGAATAATAACTGAAACTATAATATTAGATTGGGTCATAAAGACCTTTTAGTATTAACTCGCCTCTTGGATCTCTTTCAGAATCTTTTTTGCATTTTTATCGGTAGGATTTCGATCCACCCAATCTGAAAGAACCAATTCTGCTTCCGTCATTCGGTCACTTGCACGATATATAAAAACAAGGGATGATACAACTTCAGGAAATGCTTTTTGCCAACGTCCCCAATCTTTTTCAGATACCGAATTTTTACTAAATGGGCGCGTTTTTACCATTCCTTCCATTTGGAGATATTGGGTTCTCATATTTTCCAAAATTTCGAGAGCTTTTTCTGTATCGTCCAATTCTTTATAATAGGTATTGGCATATTCCACGCGGTTAACAGGTTTACCTGTTTTCCGAGTGATTAATTTGTCCATGATTTTTCTCATGGACGTATGCTCTTTTAAATCTCCATACATACGAGCAACTTGGTAATGGAGATCTTCCGATTGAATTGGGATAGTATGATCCGGAATATTCTGATTCATTTTATCCAATGTACCCACAATCTTACTTTTCAAATCAGCTATTAACGCTTCATCTTTATTTTTCTTCTTTCTATTTTCGCGTTGATAGTCCATATAATAGGTTACAGCCAGTTGCATATATGCACTTCTATAATTTTGTAAAAGACGCTTGGTTTGCTTGTTATAATAGATTGCTTCATTCCCAAGATTTCGAAACATGTATCCTGGTTGATAATCTCGATTCCAATTTAAATAACCCAAGTCATCAGGATTGTTAAAATCTGTTTTGACAAATTCAGTGGACCATAAATTTGCCCCCACATCTGTCATGAGATTTTCATACATGCGGACTGTATCAATGGGATCTGTCTTGTGGCTCTTTAATTGAAATGTGAGCCCTTGCATATCTAAATACCGATCCAAACCAATTCGATTATTTTGTGAAACAGTAACAGCAAAATAAATAGGGACTTTCCATTTTGCATCATTAATAATTCGCATAATCATCATGTCTTGAACTCGGAGTGCTTGACCGCCATAGGTTGGTTTCATTTCCCATTCAATAAATCCATCTTTATTTTCCGGATCATTATACACGGGAACTTTAACATTCTGTTTTTCCCAGCGAGTTAAACTAGAAGTTAATTTGTCAATTTGTCTATCAGATAAATTAATAAACCGCGTTTCCTTTGACCGCTTATCTCGTTGTTGTTTTATATACCAAGGCGTATTCAATAAAGATAAATTAACAACAGCAACATCTGTTCTTACTTTTTCAACTTCTTGGAGATACCAAAGAGGAAAAGTATCATTATCTCCATTCGTAAAAATCACACCATTGGGTTTACATGATTGTAAAATATTGTAACTATAATCCCAAGCAACATAATTCCCCGATCTATCATGAGAATGATAATTGGCCTTTGCCATAACAACAGGCACAAATGCAATAAGCAAAACTTGAGTCATCACAACCAATCGTTTACTCAATTCTTTATTTTTAATGTAGTCGATTATTTTTTCACTAATGGCTGATGCACCAATCCCAACCCAAATAGCAAAGGCAAAGAAACTTCCTACATAAGAATAATCTCGCTCCCGAGGTTGTGGATCATCCTGATTTAAATATAATATAATGGCATAACCTGTCATGACAAATAATGACATAACTGTAAATGCCATTCGCTCGTCCCGATAGGCATGGTAAAACATTCCAATAAGTCCCAAAATAAATGCGAGCGGTAAACCAAATTGTGTCCAATCAACGCCGTCTTCTCTACCACTGGCTCCCATTGATGTTACCAAAGGATCTGTAGAGGGTCCTCGTCCGGCAAATTGCCATAAAAAATAACGGTTATACATTTTTCGAATCTGATAATCCCAGAAGAAATTCCACTGTTTCCCCGTTTCGTGTTTTTTGTATTTACTTTCTTGCGCACCAGAAAATTTTCGGTTGGGTCCTTCTGGATATCCCACAACTTCATGCATCGCTGGAATCCCTTTAAATCTTCTTGGAAACGTCCCAACATCGCCATATTGTTCCCGTTCTAAATAAGAAATAAATGCTGTAACCGTTTCAGGATCATTCTCATCTATACTAGGATTTTGGTTCGATCGAATAAATATTAAAGCGTATGTAGAATAACCAATCAATACCAGTACCATGGAAGTCAATGCAACAGATGCTAATTTTTTCTGATTAGAGATAGCCCAAACCATTCCACCAAATACTGCAATAATGAGTCCAGCAGTTGCGCCAATGCCGATGGATGCAGCAATCTTTGGGAGCCCTTTAATAATCACATTGTGAATAATGAAAAAGATTATTCCCGTAATTGCTACCGTGATTCCGAATGATTTCCATTCAAATTTGTATTTCCTGAAATAGATAATGAGGGCTACAAACGGCAATGTTAAAAGATTTAATAAATGCAATCCTGTAGCGAGACCAATCATATACGCGATAATTAAAATGTATCTCACGTTTCCTTTTTCATCGGCTCTTTCACTCCAATGTAAAATGAGCCATACCACAATCGCGGTAAAAAAAGTACTAAATGCATACACTTCTGCTTCCACAGCATTGAACCAATGGCTATCTGTAAAAGCAAAAACCAATGATCCAATAATTGCCCCGCCAAATGCGACTAATGCATCATGGATGGACTCCACCTTTCCACGCCAATGAACTACAACTTGAACAATAATGAGATACAAAAACATCACAGCCAATGCGCTAGATAGTGGGGATAAAATATTCACGCGGTAAGCAACATCATTCCCAATGGGAATCATAGACGCAACTCTTCCTAATAATAAGAAAAATGGGCTTCCCGGTGGATGGGGAACTCCTAGCGTATGAGCGACAGCAATAAATTCTCCACAATCCCAATAGGAAACCGTAGGCGCCATAGTATCAAAATATACAATAAAAGATAAAAGGAATATGACACCTGCCAGAATTCGGTTGAGACGGATATAATCAGGATGGATCACAAGCTACTCTGCTACTTTTTTGTTATCTTCAGAAACTAAATCGGGATTCTCATCGTCAACTGAAGTACCATTAGATTTTCTTTTTTCTTCAATAAAATTCATATTGAGTTCACTAACCGCATTGATGAGCATTTGTTCCTCATACTCGGTTAAGTTCCCCTTGGTCTTGGTTTGCATCATTTCTAATAGATCAATATAAAACCTTGCTTGTTTTAAATTCCGTTCGGATTTGTTAGTCATCGGATTTTCCATTTTCCCCAATGCAATCCATGTGCTAGACTGAAAAGTCCCCACAAGGTACATAAATGATTTTTCGTCTTTGCTTGGTGTTTCTTGAGACATTGTCTCTCCTAAAATATAATTTTAATTAAATATAAAGCCGGGGAATTTAATTCCGACAATAGCCAGACCAAACTATGAAAAGAGAACTTTATTATATCAAATTATCAAAACGGTAATCAAACAGGCTTCATAAGGATGAATGGCTAGATTATAAATATTTTTCGTTTTGACATATTTAATCATCAGATTTAAGACAATTTCACGTCATCCATTCGGCCCGCATATTCCTTAAGAAAAGTAGTTCGAATTCCTTTGTTTTTTTCATACTTCAAATTTGGATCTTTTTCTACTAAATCAAAAGCCACTTTTCTCGCATCCCGGATAATGGCACCATCTGTTACCATATTAGCAATCTTATATTTAAAAAATCCCGATTGCTTGAGTCCAAAAAATTCTCCCGGACCTCTCAGTTTTAAATCTTCGTCTGCAATTACAAATCCGTCATTTGTATCTTCCATAATATGGAGTCGTGTTCTGGATGTGTCTGTTACATTCCGCTTGACCAAGACACAGTAGCTTTTTTCTGCACCACGCCCCACGCGACCTCGCAATTGATGTAACTGTGTTAATCCAAATCGGTCTGCATGCTCCACCAACATCACCGTTGCATTCGGAATATCCACGCCCACTTCCACCACCGTAGTTGAAATAAGAATATTGATTTTATTTTTTGAAAACTGATCCATAATAATATCTTTCTCTTCCGCTTTCATCCTGCCGTGAATCAAGCCAACCATTAATTTAGGAAAAATAGTTTCATCTAATTCTTTATGCGCTTCAACCGCTGCAGATAAATCAGATTTTTCCGATTCTTCAACTAAAGGATAAATGATCATACATTGATGACCATTGGTAACCTCTTCTATTATGAATTTATAAACTTTTGGTAATCGCTCAGGCTCCACAACTTTGGTGACTACCGGAATCCGATTCGCCGGCATTTCATCAATAATAGAACAATCCATATCGCCATGATAGGTTATAGATAAAGTTCGTGGAATGGGTGTTGCAGTCATGGCAAGAAAATGAGGATGATTCCCTTTACTCAAAAGAGTCGCACGCTGATTTACACCAAAACGGTGTTGCTCATCTATAATAACTAAACCAAGTTTATTGAAAACTACATCATCCTGAATGAGTGCATGGGTCCCAATAATCACTGGAATTTTACCATTTTCTAATCCAGATAATATGGGCATTCGCTCTGACTTCTTCATATTCCCAACTAATAACGCACAGGGAATATTTGCTTTTTCAAATTGAGCAGAAAAAGAATGAAAATGTTGTGTGGCCAAAATTTCTGTGGGAGCCATGATGGCAACTTGGGCATGATTCCCCGCCGCCAAGGCTGTAACTAAAATGGATACAATTGTTTTTCCCGAGCCCACATCACCTTGTAAAAGGCGATTCATAGGAACAGAGTTTTTCAAATCTTCATGAATTTCCTTTACCACTCTTTTTTGGGCATTTGTCAATTCAAATTCCAATGCGTCTGAAATCAATTTAAAGTAAGGTCCAATGTCAATAAGCGGAGAGGAATCCGAATGTTGGAGACTCCGTTTACGTAATGCCATTAGAAGTTGAAGAAAAAAATGTTCGTCAAATTTGAGCCGTCGGATTGCTTGAGTTAATTCACCAATCCCATCCGAGAAATGAATCTTTTTTAAGGCGGTATCTAAGGAAATTAGATCAAATGTATCCAAGGTAGTTTCATTGAAAATCTCTGGAATTTTTATTCGTGAATCTAAAATTTCCTTTATCATATTTCGTAAAATTCTTTGATCAATCCCACCGGATTTTATTTCCTGTGTTAAGGGATAAAGAGGAATCACTTTCCCAGTACTAACAGGATCATCATCCTTTTCAATCTTATCAAATTCCGGATGGGTAATTGTAAAGCCGCCATAATAATCTACTTTACCATGAATGGCGAGTTTATCTCCAACTTTGAATAATTTTTTTATATACCGAACCCCATTAAACCAAGTCAGTGTTAAAAGACCGGTGCCATCACTAACAATCGCTTGGAAAATTTTACCCCGACGCGTCGATTTTTCGCCAAAAGTTTCAACGGATCCAATGAGTGTAACAACATCGCCCTTGGAAAAATTCCGAATAGGCAAAATAGTGGTTCGGTCTAAGTGTCTTCTTGGAAAATAATAAAGTAAGTCATATATCGTATAAAGCCCATGCTCGTTAAGAACAGTTTCACGGCGAGAACCAACCCCGCTTAATTGAGAAATGGGTGTGTCGAGATCCAATGAAAATCCCCTTTGGGGTTATTTCCATTCCTTCCGGTAAGTATAGGTTACATACTTAGTTTCTCCGGGGACTAAGGTAAATGGGAATTTGATCGTGGATGCATCTTCCTTTTGATAATTAATTGATTCATGTTTGATAATCCAATCACCATTAATGTGTTCAATTAATTGAACATTAACTTTTTCGGTTCGGGCATTAGTTACTTGGATTTCAATTACAGCTTCTTCGCTTTTTCGCTGGCGATCATAATTCAATACACGGCGTTTCCCAATCACATCAAATGCTCGTCCAGAAGATAATTCGGTAAACTGCCCTTTTGGAACTTGTCCTAAATTGTCAGCGCCAATGTATTCTAATCCGCCTGAAGTTGTATAGGAATACATTTCTACTTTCCCACCCGGTAAGGAGATACCCAAGCCATTGGTTTCAGTATTTTCCATTTTCAGCATGACTTCCAATGATTCTTCTTTTTGTCGACGTTCAGAATTTTCAAAAACATAAGTTTTGGAATAACCCACATCCAATGGACCATACATACGAACAGTTATATTTTCTTTGGCTTCAAGATCATGAGTCCCATTGAGAGCATAAATGTAATAATCACCTAAGGTTTCTTTTTCCATCATAGGCATGGCGTGCAAATCAGCCGCCATTGCAATCCGATTCATTCTTTGCGCTTTTGGCGCTGTTGCACTTGGCTTATTTAAATGACCTTCAACCAATTGGAGCTTAGCACTGTGAAAATCCATATCAGAACTATTAGAAATAACAGCTTCTGCAATCAATTCACCTTTTTCTTCATTTAGCATTATTAATCGATAAACCGTGGACCAGGAAAAATTGTTTGATTTATAAACCAATTCTCCTTTTACAATTTTTTCGGAATCAGAATTTAGATCCCAAGATAAAAATGGATTGAACGTAGGTGTGTCCAAATCTTTATCATTACTTCCAAGATATTCCAATTCACTTCGATTAAACGAAATAATGCCAGACGAATTAGAAATAGTAACACTTCCACTACTAATTTCAAGAAGGGTTCCTTTTATCACTTTTCCATCTTTGGGCTTAACTTGAATCTCTTCTCCTCGGAGTTTTTTAAAATAATCTGTACCTGTAAAAATATTGTCATTGAATCTTTGAGAAACGATTGTAACACCTTCCAAATTTAAAAAGGGGGTGTCCCGATGAATCCCAATAGGCAAACTGCTCCAAGTTACGTAACTATTTCCACGAGGAATTGCCCAACTCACTGGTTGCTTTACGAGCGCAGTCCCATCTTTATAAATGGTCATTATTGCATCTTCCGATTGACCAAATATCAATCCTGTTAATAATAATAATAAAGGTCGTTTCATTGTAACATCTCCAAGTTTGCTGTCACTTTTTCAAATTCTTCTGTAAGCTTTTCCAAGTTTGACTTTTCTTTAGCCACAACCTGTTCTGGTGCACGATTCATAAAATTCTCATTGGATAATTTCCCATTAATCCCGGAGATCAATCGGTTAATTTCTTTGATTCTCTTTTCCATTCGTGCTTTTTCCTCGTCTAAATCTACTAATCCTCCCAAGGGAATGTATAATTCCATTCCACCCACAACTGCTGTAGCTGATTGGCCAGGTTTTTCAAGTGATGTTCCCATGGATAATTCCCCAACACGAGCTAATTGTTTTATTAAATCTAATTGCGTTTCCAAAAAAGATTGTTGATTTGTATCACATCGAACCACAAGATCCGAAAATTTAGATGGTGGAACATTCATCCTGCTTTTAATACTTCGAATTGAAGTAATAATATCTTTTAACAGCGACATATCAGATTCTGCCGTCTCATTTTGGGATGATTCAGATTTTGTCCAAGGTGCAACAATAAGATCCAAAGCGTCAACTTTTTTAAAATGTGACCATAATTCTTCTGTGATAAATGGTGAATATGGATGGAGTAATGTCAATATAGTTCGAATACATTTGAGTGCAACAGTACGAGCAATTTCCGCTTTAGTTTCATCGTCACCATAAAAACGTGTCTTGGCAATTTCTACATACCAATCACAAAAATCGCTCCACGTGAATTCATACAAAACTTTCGCTGCTTCATTAAAATGGAATCGGTCTAATTGTCTGTTATAATCATCAACGGTTTTGGACAAACGGCTCAAAATCCACTGCTCTGACAAATCCAAATCAGCCGAATCTAAATCGATTTCGTTATCCCAGTTTTCAGGAATGTTCATTTGAACAAAACGGCAAGCATTCCATAATTTATTCATGAAATTTCTGCCAATGTCCAAGCGATCTTTCGAGAACATAACATCCAAACCTTGTGGTGCCATAAGCATAATCCCAAATCGAACCGCATCCGTTCCAAATTCGTCAAATAAGTCCAATGGATTTGGAGAATTCCCTAATGATTTACTCAACTTCCGTCCGGTTTCATCTCGAAGAATGGATGTGAAATACACATCTTTAAACGGAAGATCACCCATGAATTCATATCCGGTCATAATCATTCTGGCTACCCAGAAAAAGATAATATCCGGTCCAGTAACAATGGCATCCGTGGGGTAAAATTTCTTCAGATTCGCATCGTTTTCCGGCCATGCATGAACACCCATTGGCCACAGCCAAGAACTGGCCCAAGTGTCCAACACATCCGGGTCTTGATTCCAGTTTTCAGGATCTGAAGGTCCATCAACAGAAACATGAATCTTGCTTGAATCTTCTTTATGAGTCCAAACTGGGATTTGATGTCCCCACCATAATTGACGACTAATACACCAATCTTTGATATTTCCCATCCAATGATTGTAAGTTTTTGTCCAATGCTCAGGATGGAATTTGATGTCTCCATTATTCACGGCATTCATAGCTGGCTTAACCAAATCTTCCATTTTCATAAACCATTGCTCGGACATGTAAGATTCAATAGGAACATGTCCCCGTTCAGAGTAACCAACTTTGTTTATATAGTCTTCCGTTTTGTCTAAAAAGCCAACTAATTCTAAATCTGCGACTACGGCTTTTCGAGCATCTTCCCGTGTCATGCCTCTATATTTTTCAGGAACATTGCTATTCAAGGAGGCATCGTCATTCATAATATTGATGAATTCCAAATCGTGTCGTTCGCCCATGGCAAAATCGTTAGGATCATGAGCCGGGGTTACTTTCACACATCCGGTGCCAAATTCCGGATCCACATAATCATCAGAAATAATAGGAATTTCCCGATCGACTAAAGGAAGTGTTACTGTTTTTCCAATCAAATGTTTAAATCGGTCATCTTCTGGATGAACAGCAATTGCCGTGTCGCCCAGCATTGTTTCCGGGCGCGTGGTT
>JABHAX010000008.1 GCA_018674095.1 Fidelibacterota bacterium | reverse complement strand
GAGTTTTAAACGATAAGCTACTTTATTCAACATGCGTTCACCAATGGCATCATGACCGTGGAATGTATATCCTTTCTCTTTGTCAATTCGTCGCGTATTGGGTTTGGCAATATCATGAACCAGTGCAGCAAACCGAATTTCCATTTTATTAGAGAGTTCCGCTGCATTATCCACCACTTGTAGCGTGTGAGCAAAAATATCCTTATGATGCCATTCGGATGTTTGCTCCATGCCATACATAACATGAATTTCCGGAAAAACTGTTTCCATGAGTCCCGTTTTTTGCAATATCACCAATCCTACAGATGGCTTTTTTGTTTTCAGGATTTTGATAAATTCGTCTCGGATTCGCTCCCAAGAAACAATATCAATACGATCTGCTTGACGCTTCATTGAAGCGCGACATTCATTTTCTATATCAAATTCTAATTTGGAAGCAAAATAGGCGGCACGCATCATTCGCAAAGGGTCTTCCGAGAATGTTTCGTCTGGATCCAAGGGTGTTCGCAAAATCTTTTTTTCTATATCGGCGATTCCACCAAAAGGATCTGTGATTTCTCCGAAAGACTTTGGGAGAATATCCATGGCCATGGCATTAATGGTAAAATCCCGCCGAAGTAAATCTCCCTTCAAATCTGTATAAACAACTTCCGATGGTTTCCGGGAATCATCCTCATATTTTTCGGTCCGGGCTGTGGCCACTTCAATTTGGATTTCTTTATTCGGAATCATAGCGGTTCCAAATTTTTTGAAAGGAACAATATTTTTAACACCAAGTGCATCTGCCAATTTTCTAGCAAACTGGATTCCATCTCCAACTGTCATTAAGTCAATATCATTCAGTGGTTTTCCCATAATGAGATCTCGGACAACTCCACCCACTACATAAATTTCAACGTCAGAATCTTCCGCAAGACTCCCTGCTAATTTTAGAATGGATAAAACGGAATCATTTTGACTGTGATTGAGTTCTTTTTTCAAATTCATGATGGGGCAAAATTAACTTGAATCAAGCCTAAATTAAACAACTCGACACTATTATTATTCTCTTGAATTCTACCCATAGTCTGCTCAATTTTCACCTATGGTATTTAGAATTACAATCCTATTTCTTTGTTGCTTATCAAGTGTTGTCGCCCAATTTGGAACCGTGGATATAAATTTCGACACACGGCTTTTACGGAGTGATGAAAAACAAGAAATTGTAAATTTGAATAGTGATATAGTTCGTTTTTTCACCACAACAAGCTGGGACGAATCGTATAGTGATTTAAAGATTCCCCTTCATATTCAAATCGTTTTTGAAGGTATAACAGCGAAAGGGAATGAAAAAATATACAATTGCCAGGCGCTGTTCTCTAATGGTCGTGATCTCCGGTATTTCGATAAAAGTGTACAATTCATTTATAATTCCGGAACAAGCCTTTATTATGACCCTATATTATTTGAACCGCTTTCCGGTTTTCTCGCCTATTATGGCAATCTCATTTTAGCTGGCGAAATTGACACATACGAATTTAATGGGGGAAATGCTTCTTATGATATGGCTCGGGAAATTGCCATACGTGGATCCGGTTCCATCTATAAAAAAGGTTGGAGTGCACGAATTAATCTGGTAGATGAAATTAACCGGAATTCGGGTTTAAGAAAAGCAAGACTTTCTTGGTTTATTGCCATGGATCTATTCAAAAATGGCGATATTGATGGAACGCTTGAAGAAATTAATTCTACCTTAGATGGAATAGAACAATCATTCCGTGATTTTGGACGAGACAATCATACCCAATATTTCCTGAAAGTGCATTCAGAAAAAATTGCGAAAATACTATCTATGTTAGGCAGAAAAGAACTTTTAAAAGATATGAAAGAGTTAGATCCGGACAGACGAGATTTATATCAATCAGCTTTGGATACCATTTCTAAATAAGTCTTTTTTCGCCCTAAATAGTGTGCAAAAACAATCGAAGTTTTTGTCATATTCTTAATAATATCCCCATCTTCTACGCGTCTAATTTTTGAAAATCTAGATCGTTTTTTCAAAAGAGTAATAGGATGAAAAATTATCCATACCAAAGACCGTAAAATTCCAGTTGCATGGTTCCAGTCTAATTTCAAAACAGAATATCCCAATGCAATCCATTC
>JABHAX010000068.1 GCA_018674095.1 Fidelibacterota bacterium | reverse complement strand
CATCTCCGATTTTTCGTTGACGCAAATACCATTCAGCTTTGATGAAATGAGAGAATGCTTCCTTACTATTGGGCTCATTTTCATAATATTGTGTCAGGATATTTTTCAGTTCCATCAAATCGTTAAAGGATGGATCAATAGGATTCATGGTCAGAAAAGTTGACTGAACTTTTTTCAAGGTTGAATCTGGATCATCGCTTAAAAAGTGGACCAGAATTTTCTTTTGTTCTATAGCAGGAATTGAATACCGTTTCATTTCTCGATCTAAAAATTGCAACGCTTGATCTGATTGCCCCTTAGCCATTAAAACATCTGTAATTCTTAGGATTAATTTTAGTTTTAATTTTTTATCAGGTTTATTTTTCATGGCTTTCGCCAATAGGGAATAAGCTTTGTCAAAGTCATGAAGAATTCTGAATTGGATTTCGCCTAAGCGAAAATAAGCATCCGCCAATAAAGAAGATTTTGGCAAAGAAATAAGTAGAGAATCATAAAGCGCAATACTGGATTCAAGATGCTTGGGGGAGATAGAAGAATTCACCTGAAATGGATCTTCAAAAAATAAATTATTGTCAAAAAAGTATGGAATCAAATGTGATTCATTTGCCGGAATAATCTGATCTTCAAAGGTTTTTGCCATGCCTAATAAGGCTTTTCCTGCAAGTTTAGAATTTATTTTTTTCCCCAAAATGTAATTATATGATTGAATCGATAAATCATATTGAGCTTCTTTCCGTAATTCATTTGCAAAGGTGAGCCACTCATTAAAATTTGGATTCCCTAAATTTGATCTTTTCAATTTTGTTTGAAAAGCATTTTCATATTTCTGTTGTTTAAAATTGAAATCACTTAATAAATCTAAAAATATTATTGGTTGTTCTTTAGATGCTTTTTGTAAAGTTGATTCAATAATATTTATGGCATCATCCTCATCGCTCATGATAAGAATCCGTTGCCGAATTACGCCACTTTTTTTAGGTTCATATGCAAGTTGAAGAATAAATTGTTCCATCGCTTTGTCATAGCTACGTCGAGTTTGGTAGAAAATTCCAGCCTCATACGCCATGAAGGATTTCCCGAAATTATCACGACCTTTTTCTAATAAATTAAGCAATTCCTTATCCAAACTGAATCGACCATAAAGAGAAACCATTATGCGATAATAAGATTGATTATTGTTGAATTTTTCTATCCCCGCTGTCCATACAGCTCGTGCTTCTTCTTGTTGGTCATTCAAAAAATGAAATTCGCCCAATTCGGAATAAAGCTGAATATCATTTGGCGAATGGATTAAGCTCTCTCGTATGAATAGAATTCCAGCATCGTACTTTTGATTTTTTTTAAAAAGTGATTTCAAATCACGTATAGTACGATGATTTCTTGAATCCTTTAAAAGGATGGCTTCGTAGATGGAGATAGCGCCATCAACGTCTCCTTTTCTTTCCAACATTTTAGCTGTTTTAATTGATGCATTGATGGATGCTTTATTTTGCCCAAAAAGAAAAGAGCCAATTATGAGAATAAAAATAAATTTAGTTTTAAGGTTCAAGGATAACCTCGGGTGATTCTGACTCAATTTTCATCTGGCTCAATGAATTAAAATATCGTTTTATCATGGTTTGGTGTTCCCGTGAATATCCAGCATTAATGGCTTTATTTAAAGCCTGAAGTGCGAGATTTTGTCTTTGTCCTAAATCGGTAGGTAACCCGCCGGGGCCTTCAAATACAATTGTGTTTTCAGCAGAAGTGGACTTTCTTTCATCCTTAAATCCACGTTGAGTCATAGATGTTTGACTATCCAGCATTCTAGACAAAATTCTTTGTTGCCGTTCTTGGGTTTTTCGTGTGAATCTTCTACGTTGTAAATCTTTAATAACCTCATCCATTTCTTTCCCAATTCCACCAAGATCTCCCATCCCTTTTTGTCCGGAATGGCGCATTTCATTCATCATTTGTTCAAGAGATTTTCGCAAACTTTGTTGTTTTTGCAACATTTGTTGCATGAGTTGTTGTTGGGAACTTGCGGCCATTTGTCCCATTCCTAATTGCATGCCTTGTTGGTTTAGCCCTTGTTGTTGTCCCGCCATTTGTTGCATCATTTGTAGGAATTGTTCGTAGCCACTGGCAGACCCTGATGCTTGCATACTTTGCATGCTATTAAAAAGACCTAATGCAGCTTCATTTAATCCAGCCATGGCAGTATTTTGACTTTTTCCTGCTTGGCTCACATTTCGGTCGGATAAATTGCTTTTAGCTTCTTCCATTCCGGTATTTGCTTTTCCCATACTTCGACCAATTTCAGGTGTGATGGCAAAAGTTTCTTTGGAAAGGTCCATCATTTGATTCATCATAGATTGCAGTTGGTCCTGCAGAACTTGTTGTCTGGCAGCCAATTCTCGAAGTCGAGGAGAGTTACGAGATGCGGAGCCCACTTCCGTTCTTAATTGTTCTTCTTGAGATGAAAGATAAAGCATATCTTGCATGAGCGCTTGGAATTTTTCTGTCATTTCCGCAACAGTTTCTTGTTGAAATTGCTGTTGCATTTCCATCATTTCTTGCATCATTTGTTGCATATTTTCCAAAGATTGATTACTAGAATTTTGGGATTGTTGAATTTGTTGTTGAGACAAATTTTCCATGGTTTCCATCATAGATGATTCGGTCTGATTTGTTAAGTCAGATTGTGCCATTTCATCTAAATCTTCAGAGGTTTTTTGACTGTATGGTTCAACTAATTCTGATGCTTCTTCCATGAGAGATTTTAAATTGTCGAATTCGTCAAGATTCCTTTTCTCTTCTTGAACTAATCGTTCTAAGGTGGATTTATCAGTTTGCTCATTGGCTTGGTTGATTTCTTGATCTAATGATTGTTGTTGGTCAAAAAGTTGCTCCATCCGTGTTTGAAGTTCATCCATTTTTTGTTCAGCTTGAAGTCGTTTAAAAATATCCAAATAACGGTCAAGGTCTTGTTCTATTTGATCCATATTATCTGATAAATCCTTCAAGGCATCCTGAAGCTGTTTCATATCCATATTTTCTAAAGCTTCTTGTAAATCATCCATATTTCGCATCATATCTTCAGGAATAATATCTTGGATAAGGTCAGACAACTCTTTGAATTTATCTAACAAATCCGGCGAAAATAATTCATGCTTTTCAGCTTGCGCAGTGATGGATTCTATAGCATCAGCCATTTTTTCTAAGTTGGCTAATTCATCCTTAGCCTGTTCCATGGCATTCTTGACAGATTGTTGTTGGTCCCAATCCAACTCTTTTGATTTTAATGCTTCCAATTCTAATGCTTCAAATTGTTCTCTTAATTCTTGAAATTCTTCTACACCGGAATTCATGTCCTCTAAAAAATCCGATTCTGTATTTTCTGCTACTTCATATAAATCTGCCAAGGATGGAACACGAGCGATAAAAGTAGATGAAATTGTTTTCTTTGGACCCGATACATCATCATTGTCCGTGAGCTCAAAATGGAAATGAACTTCATCTTCTGGCATAAGGAACATATCACTTAAGTCCCACCAAGTTTGTATAGTTTGGTTCACCGTATCCGGATTCAATTCATTAAGGGTAAACATTGCCACGTATGGATCGGCTTGCAGATAAGAAGGTCGACGCATTTCATAGGCAACCTGTAAATCGGAAAACCCATAATCATCTTCGATCTCCAAATGTATTGGGATTATTTGATCACTTCCCAATTCTATCATGGGAGGTGGCTTAATCACAAAAAGGCTGGGATCGTGGTCAGGAATTATTTCAATGGTAAATGGGACAGGATCTCGATTTGTTATTCCACGTTGATCTACAAGATTTACTGTGAATTCACCTTCTTCCATCATTTTGAAATATCCCGAAGCTGAACGATGAGTGGATTGTAATTCTGAGCGTTTTCCGTTTATCTCTAAATAGGCAGATTCTAGAATGCGATTAGACGATAGATAAGTTTGAACGATTGATCCTTTTAATCCTTGTACAACAGCCACATTTCCTTCCTGAGTTTCAGCATTCAAACCGCTATATTTTGGTGGGACAACTGTGATAAGAAATGATTCAAATGTGGGCCGATCTGTCACAAATAAAGTATCCGGAAGTGATGTGACTTTTTCCCATGCTTCCCAAAAATAATTCGCATTTACCACCGCTTCATACGCATAATCCTGAAATAACTCAGGTAACTCAAAATGATAATTCCCAGATGAATCTCTGGATGATGTATAGGTCAGTGATAAGGAATCTCGTTCTTGGGTAGAAACTTGAATCGGTGTTAGGTGGAGCAAAACTGTATCCGGTTCAGCGCCATTTGCTTGAATTTGAATGGCTGCATTTTCACCGCCTAAAATATGGATATCACCAGATAAACTCATTAACGAAAATGGTTTGGGTGACGGAAATTCAGTTAATGGGGAATTCCATCTCATAAACGCATTTGCAGCATTCTCATACGTGAATCCCATCACAAGAATTAACATGACCCAAGTGGCGATTAATCCTTGTTTCAATTTATTTACTTTTTCATCTTTTAAATGGGAGACAAAATCCAACTCATGAAGTTTATCAGATATTTTTTCAATATATGATTTTGTTAATGCTTTTGATTCATTTTTTCCGGATCCGGATTCAAGTTGAAGTGCATTTAAAATTGTATCCTGTTTTTTCGGAAAAACCGATTGCCCCAATTGAGTCGATAATGTTTCAATTTTATACTTTTGTATTAAATCAGATTCTGATCGAAAATATTGAATCAACCAAAAAAGGGAATACAAAATCAAACAGCTACCCATTAGGGTTAAAATCGATATTTTGATTTTAGGAAGGAAATAAAAAATTGTTTCGAGCTCAATTCCGATTAAAAATAATATTGAAATTAGAATCCCAAACCATAAAAGACTTTTGAGACCATCCTGCCAAAACACGATCGCCCGAGCATTTTCGATATGTTTTTTGATATGCATTATTGTGTCAGTGCGAAATAAATAATATTCACGCCCATTTTTAAGGCAGCTTCTCGAATCGGAAATGGGTCTTGGTGAACACTTGCATCTTCCCACCCATCTCCCAAATCAGATTCAAATGTATAAAGAACAATCATGTGTTCCCCCTCAAATAAAGCAAATGCTTGCGAGGGATTATTATCATGCTCGTGTACTTTAGGGAGTCCATTCTCTAAGTTGAAATAAGATGAAAAAATAGGGTGATTATTAGGGAGTGGCACAAGATCTTTGTTGGGGAAAACTCGTTTCATTTCTCGGCGGAATGATGGATCCATTCCATAATTATCATCAGCATGAAGAAAACCACCATTCATTAAAATCGACCGTAATGAAATCATTTCATCATCGGTAAATCGAATATTCCCATGTCCAGTCAAATAAAGATAGGGGTATTGATTTGCATCATCATCTGTGAGTTTAATTCGGTATTCTTCCGAATAGGCGGACATGGGAGTATTCCGGTTGAGGTAAGTCAATAAATTGGGTAAACTGCTGGGGTCGCTATACCAATCCCCGCCGCCACTATAATGAACGCGGGCAATTGAAAATGATTGGGCTGGAAGACTGCTAACCCAAATGAAAAATATAATGGCTTTAATTCTCATAAAAAAACAATGTTATAATCGATTCGTTTGTTCCCAAAAAGAGACCGGGAAAGTTAGCCCGATTTTTACGAGTCTTTTCTTGTAAAAAACATGAGAATCACGGAATTTTAGAGACTCATGACGCTCATGAAAATAACACGCCACATTCTTTTCCTATTGATAGTCTCCGGGTTACTCGGGCAAATTGAACAAGAAAAAAAACCAAAAACCTTTCTTTTTGGTTTGATCAAAATTAAGTCGAATTCTCCTTATGAAAAAGGCGCTTGGATTGACAAGTGGATTCATGCCCGTGAATTCGCCCTTCCAGTTTATTTTGCACCCATAGAGGTTCGGTATGGGTTTGGGTTTAATGGAAAAACATCCGGAAGTGTAGCTCTTCTAAATAAAAATTCTGCGACTGATGATCCAGATAAAATGGAATACGAAGATGATGTTGAGCCTTTATCTCAATCTTATGAAAATATTTGGGGTTCATCTATGGAAGTGGATGTGGGCTTAATCAATATTCCATATTATCTTGTGGGAACAAGTTGGATGAATGTAATGACGGGGCTTACCTACCGTTCCAGTTCAATTTTTTATGGGACAGAACTTCCATCAGAAGCATGGGGGGAGATCAATACAAATTGGAGCGACACCGCGTATTTTTCTCCAAAAATGAGTGAGTATTTGCTCACGACTCATTTTCAATATCAACCCTTTAGTGACTGGTTTATCAATTTTCGGTATTCGTATGGGCTAGCATCTACGCTTTTTTATACTCAGGATAGAGATGTTTGGGATGAATCTTTAACGGGGTCAGGAACGTCTGCCGCTGGCTCCATAGGTTTTAGATATATTTTGGATCCGGGAAAAGAAAACCGATTCACCGTTGGATTAGATTTCCGGTATTCTTACACAAAAATTCATACAATTAATGATCTTGCAGATATTACACCTATCAGTCAATTCGACCTGGTGAATTATGGCTTATACTTTACCCTTTCAGCATTTTATGGTGGAGATAACACAATAGGAGATAAAGCAAAAAAACATTACTACCGAAAAGAATATGTAAGTGCTCGGAATCAATTTAGAGAATTTTTATCAGAAAATCCATCCCATGCCAACAGACATCGTGCGGAATATTATATTAAAGATTCTGAATATAAAATCCCCTATGCAATTATGGATGAAGGGATTGTGTTAGATAAAAAGAGCCAAACGCAAAAAGCGTTGGATAAATATATGTATGCAAGATCTCTAGTTAAAAATGATACTTTAATTTTAAATACGCTAAATAAAAGAATTAATCAAATTGCGCTTTTATGGATGTTCGAAGCTGAAAATATTTTGAATGATTCAAGATATGTTGAAGCATATAGCCTTGTAAAGCATGTGGCGGAATTTTCTAAACATGGAGAAAAAGAAATTAGACGATTCAAATCTTGGGTTGTTTTAGGGGAAGGAAAACGATATCAGTCTGCTGGGTTTATTGGCAAGGCTATGGGGAAATATGCTGAAGCTTTGGGTATGAATCCTGACCTTATTTATGAAGTGAAATCATTGCAATACCGTGCAGGAATTCAAATGGCTAAACTGGCAAAAGAAGCGGATGAATTTGAAGAAATACAATTAGCAATTTATTCTCTTGAATATGCTCGTGAATTATCTGGTGGCATTGGAACTAGAAATGAAAAACTATTGGTGGATTTGAAAAATAAACTTAAATCATTATCTGATTATAAAAGTCGAATCATTATAGAACAAAAAATGAATATTGCTCGTGCGGAGCAACTGAATGCTAGAAATAAAAAATTGAAAATTGGTTTAACAATTCCCCAAGTTCAGGACTTATTGGGTGAACCCCATGAAAAGATTCTTGGAAATCGAGGATTAAATCCAGATGAACAATTATGGATTTATTTTGTAAATCAGGGATCATTGCATTTATCGTTTCATCAATTTCAATTATTTAAAATCGAAGAATTATAACCGTTACTTTTCGAATTCTCTACTATTGTTCGAATTAAAACCCCATTATTTTTAAGGCTGTGAAATTTCCATTTAATATACTATTTATTATCATTTTTGTTGGCACTCTTTCAGGCCAAAAGGAATCTCGTAATTACGATATAGAATTACGAAACCAATATCAGGCGATTAATTCTTTGAAGGCTGAGATTGAACAATTACGATCAAAAATCAAAAAAGCCGAAACACGAGAACGGTCTGCAGCTTATAAAATTTCCTCAATAGATGAAGAAATTGCATTGACTTCCAGATTGGTTCAATCTTTAAAAAGAGAAGAAGAAAAAACTAAAAATCGCATTGCTCAACTTCAAGAAAATCTTCTTAAAAATCAAAATGAATTGGATATACTTAGAATTCGATACGAACAACGTGTTGTTAATGCTTATCAAAAAGGTCGAATTACGGATTTAGAAAAAGTGTTTTCTTCCACAACATGGCGCCAAGCCATGTATCGAACTCACTATTTAAAGATTATTTCTGAAATTGAGAAAAAAATAACGAAACAGATTGAAAAACTTCTCATTAATATTAGTTCGCAAAAACTAGAATTGGAAGTTGCTCTCCGTGAAAACCTTATCTTGAAACGGGATAAGGAAAATCAAATGAATTCTTACCGGAATATGAGAATAAAACGGGAACAAGAATTAAATCGTATTCGGACGGATAAACGAGCTCTTTCGACCTACGTAAATGAAAAAGAAGCCGGGGTTAACCAACTTGAAAGTATTATTAAAAAAGTACTTGAAGATAAAGGCCGATTCGAGAGAGAGGAGAGAATTCGTCAACAGCAAGCGGTACTTAAAACTAAATCTTTTAATGCGTTAAAAGGACAATTGCCTTGGCCGGCGAATGGGCGAATAAT
The DNA here is from genome assembly GCA_018674095.1 of Fidelibacterota bacterium. GTDB lineage: Bacteria > Fidelibacterota > Marinisomatia > Marinisomatales > UBA1611. The sequence goes on along the minus strand of JABHAX010000068.1, from coordinate 2,731 downwards.
TACCAAATTTGGTCGACAATGGAACCCTAAACTAAAAACCACCACAGAGAATCCAGGAATAGATATTAAAGGGCAACCCGGGTCTGCAATTCGAGTTGTTATGGGTGGCGTGGTAACAACAATTACATACATTCGTGGATTTGGCACCACAATTATCATTGACCATGGTGGAGGATTTTATACAGTTTATAGCCATGTTACCAATATTCAAACCAATGTAGATGGAGAAGTTCGTAATGGAGATGTCATTGCTTATATGGGTGATTCTGGTTCCATTAATGGCTCAAAACTTCATTTTGAGATTTGGGGAAAGGGGCAAAAACTGGATCCTGAAAAATGGTTATCCAAGAAATAAATACAATGGATATTGCCTCTGCCCAAGCCAATGTTTGGGAGAGACTTTCTCAAATTGGCAACTCCAATCAAGTTGGAAGTGCCTATCTATTTTCGGGCCCTGCAGGCAGTGGTAAAGAAAGTCTTTCAATACAATTTGCACAGCTATTGAATTGTGAAAAGCCATCACATCAATCCTGTGAAATCTGTCCATCTTGTAAGAGATTCCAAAAACTTCAGCATGAAAAGTTGACAATTATTTTTCCACTTCCAACACCGAAATCCCAGAAAAAAGATGATAATTCGGACGATAACAATGCTATCAATAGGAAGGACTTGGAGTTGGTCACAGACTCAATATTTAAAAAATCGGAAGACCCTTTTTATAAGATTCTTATTCCAAAAGCAAATCGGATACTTATTCATTCCGTTAGAGAATTAAGACGAACTTTATATTTTAAAAGTGAGCCAATCGGACGAAAAATTGTACTCATTTTTGATGCGCATTTATTATCAGCGGGACAGGGTGAAGCGGCGAATGCCCTTTTAAAAATTTTAGAAGAACCGCCGGGAAATACAACCTTAATTTTAGTAACAGATCACATAGAATTACTTTTACCAACCATTCTTTCGCGGTGTCAAAGAATCGGCATTCCACGGTTGAACGATGGATTCGTCGGTGAATGGCTACAAATGAAAATGGTAAAAGAATCTGAGATAAAATTTTTAGCCGGTTTAAGCCGTGGGAATATCCATCAAGCACGATTTTTAATTGCTCAACCAATTGGTGATTTAATGAAATTGGTGGGTGGGTTGGTCAAAACAATTACAGATGATGAACCGGATCAATGGCGGAAGTTTACACAAACATATTCTAGATTAGCTCATCAGGAGCCGACAACTATTTCATTTCATTTCATGCTATTAAAAATATGGTTTCGATCAATCAATCGCCTACAGAAAGGGATTCACGATTTATTACACGATACATCTTTCAAACCCATAATGGATCGAATCTTGAGAGAAAATCCAAATGCTAATTTTTCGGCTGTTGCATTTGAATTAGAAGAAGCCATTTTGTCCATTCCACAAAACCTTTACATGCCCTTAATTTTGACAAATCTTTTAATACGAATTCAAAAACATTTGAACCCATGAGCGCCACTTTCTACATAACCACACCCATTTATTATGTGAATGACAAACCCCATATCGGTCACGCATACACAACAATTCTCGCTGATGTGTTGGCTCGGTTTTATCGAAATTCTAACCAGGAAACCTATTTTTTAACTGGACTTGATGAACATGGTCAAAAGGTTCAGCAAGCAGCAGAAGAGAGAGGCGTCAATCCGCAAAAGCATTGTGACGAAATGGCACCGCGTTTTACTGACTTATGGGAAAAGCTCCACATTTCTCATGATGATTTTATTCGAACCACCGAAGACCGTCATAAAAAAGTGGTTCGCGATATTCTTCAGCAAGTCATGGATAAAGGCGATATTTATGAGGCGGAGTATGAAGGATTATATTCAGTTTCTGAAGAAAGATTTATTACGGAAAAGGAAGCAGAGACCGGGGATTTTCGTGATATTAAAAAATTGAAAGAGAAAAATTACTTTTTCAAAATGAGTAAATATCAACAAGCATTGATTGACCATATTGAATCCAATCCAACTTTCATTCAACCGGATCATCGCAAAAATGAAATTTTGGGTTTTCTAAAAAAACCATTGAATGACTTGTGTATATCCCGACCCAAATCCAGATTGAATTGGGGCATCGAACTTCCATTTGATTCGGATTATGTGACTTATGTCTGGTTCGATGCGCTAATCAATTATATCACATCACCGGGGTTTAGCACCAATGAAAAATCGTTTAATAAATGGTGGCCGGCGTCAATGCATTTAATTGGGAAAGATATTTTAACCACTCATGCTGTTTATTGGCCAACTATGTTGATGTCAGCCGGGCTGGAATTACCCAAAACAATTTTTGCTCACGGCTGGTGGCTCATGGGCGAATCTAAAATGAGTAAATCTCTCGGGAATGTCATCAATCCCATGGATCTCATTGATGATTATGGTGTGGATCCGGTTCGGTATTATTTGATGCGGGAAATGGTTTTGGGACAAGATTCAAGTTTTACCATGGAATCATTCATCCAGCGCTACAACAGCGATTTAGCCAACGACTTCGGGAACCTATTGAGTCGAGTTTCCACATTAATGAAAAAGAATTATGATGGAAAAATTCCGAATCACGGTGAACTAACAGATGTTGAAAAAGCTATCAAATCAAATGGTGAATCTCTGGCTGAACTTGTAAAAGATAAAATTGAATCCATGCGACTGAATGAAGCCATTGAAGAAATTATGCAGTATGTACGCAGTGT
>JABHAX010000067.1 GCA_018674095.1 Fidelibacterota bacterium | reverse complement strand
AGAAGAAATTCCGCCCCATGCTTTTTCAAAATTGCCCGCTTCTAAATTTTTTAATTCCGGAGTGCAAGGCGAATGATCGGACGTTATAAAATTGATAATTCCTTCTTCTAATCCGGCCCAAAGATTCTCACGGTTTTCACCATTCCAAATAGGTGGGGCACATTTGAACCGTGTATCGCCATCTGAAATTCGTTCAGAAGAAAAATGGAGATAATGGGGACACGTTTCAACCGTAAGTGGAAATCCGTCTTTTCGAGTTTGGGCAATTTCGGGTAAAATGTCAGCAGACGATAAATGCACAATATGAATATGGACATTAAATTCTCTACATAACTGAATCAATAATTTGATTGCATTATTTTCCCAAGATTTGGGTCTCGATTCTTGAAAATACTTATAGGTCTTGTTCTCTTCAGACGATGTTGCCCCATTTTCAAGTTCTGCATGAACCAAAACAGGAATTCCTTTTTTGGCCAAAATGTGTAGCGCTTCCCGAAGATGCTTTTCTGAAATGTTTGGGAATTCATCAATGCCGGAAGGGCTTAAAAATGCCTTAAATCCCAAAACCCCAGCATCGGCCAACGATTCAAGATCCTGAATATTATCGGGAATAAGTCCGCCATAAAAACCACAATCAATCCAAAGTTGATCTTTTGTTGCAATAATTTTCTGGTTGAGTGCATCTACAGTTGTGGTGACTGGAATACAATTTAACGGCATATCCACAATGGTGGTGATACCGCCCGCCGCCGCCGCTTTTGTCGCCGTTTCGAACCCTTCCCAATCTGTTCTTCCCGGTTCATTGATATGGACATGTGCATCTACAAGCCCCGGCATAATCATATTATTTCCCATCTCTTCGGTTGGGCAGTTTTCCGGGATATTTTCGATAGAAACCACATCGAGAATTTTCTCTCCCTTTATCAGAATTGCAGCAGGTTTTTCTCCTTCGAGAGTTAGGACCTTTTGACTAGCAATAGCAAAATCTGGTATGGGTCGCATTTATATTGAGTCCTGATTTCTTATTTGCAGAATTTGTGCGGCCACGCTGATAGCAATTTCTTCCGGTGTGTTGCTGACCATGGGAATTCCAACTGGCGCCGTAATTTTGGATAATTTATCTTTGGAAATACCTTCATTCTTCAGGCGCTTTTTTATTTCGGATATTTTCGCCTCACTACCCATAATACCAATAAATGGAAAGGGGTGATTAAGGACACCCAATAATCCGCGAACATCAGAATCAACATCCGTGGTCATAACAACCACTTGGGTTAATTCAGGATAGTTAATTTTTTCTGCAGCATCTCTATAGTCATTCAGAATTTGAACAGAATTTGCATATTTATTTTCGCCCACCGTGGATACATTGTCTCGTGTATCAAACACACAAACATCATAGCTAAGTTGGCTCATTACTCGAGACAAAGCCAAGGAACAATGGCCGCCGCCCATAAGAGCAATTCGTTTAAAATTTTGGAGCTGTTCTTCATAAATCCAATTATGTTCATCTTTTGATAATTCAATTTGAGCTTTGTTGCCATCATGTTTTTGCTCCCGAACATCCATTCCACTTGGACTAATTGAAAGTAAAGCAGATTGATTTTGATTTAAATAATGAATGATTCTGTCCACAGTTTTACCATCTTTTTCAGGGTGACAAAGATAATGCAGATTGGTTTGTTTTCCGGCGCAGATCATGCCCGACTTTTCCCCGTCTCCGTATTTTTGATGGCTTAGGGATTGGATCTCTGGAGTGAAACTTCCATTCTCTAAAATATCATTTGCCCGTTTTATCAAATTATATTCCATGATGCCGCCGCCGATAGTTCCAACAGGCTTACGTTCTTTGGCCACCAGTAATTTGGCGCCAGTTGTGCCGGGAGAGTGGGTCGTATGTTCCGCCACCATGGCCAGAAATACATATTGTCCGCTGTTTAATAAGGATGAAACTGTTTCCCAATATTTGGTTCTTGAATTTGAATCCAAAATCGATGGATTCATGAATCCACACGTTCAGATTCAGAAATCTCATATAATCCCATTAGGATTTTTTCATGGGTGAAAGGTGCATCAAATGTTGAATTGAAATTTGGATTAAATGCCCGGACCGCATTTTCAATGGCAAAATAAGCACCGATGCCATACATCAAAGGTGGTTCGCCCACGGCTTTCGATTTTAGGATTGCCATATCGTTGCCTTCCGTTTCCAGCGGTTCGATAATCACATCTTTGGGGACGGAATAAATGTCCGGTATTTTATAGGTGGACAGTGAATTTGAAAGGAGTTGTCCTTTATCATTATAGGAAATTTCTTCCATGGTCATCCAACCGATGCCTTGAACAAGTCCTCCTTCAATTTGCCCAAAATCCACACTGGGGTTCATGGTTTTGCCAAAATCGTGAACAATTTTCACAGAATCAAATTGAGAAGTACCGCGGATGCAATCGATCGTGATTTCCGTCAAAGCCAAGCCATAAACATGATAAGCAAAGGGATGCCCTTTCTCTTTTTCCATATTGAAGTTAATTCTTGGTGTGGCGTAGTGGCCGTTTTCCGTTAAACAGATTCGTTTTAAAAAAGCCATCAAAACCAGATCGTTCCAACGAATATCTGTTCTCTCTCCTTGGCAATAAATTGTTTCACTCTTTATTTCAATATCTTTTGATTGCGCACCAAAATGATCAGCGGCACAGTTTTTTAATCTTTCCAATAAAGCACTACAAGCTTGGTGAAGTGCTTTTCCATTCAAGTCTGCGGTGGAACTGGCCGCAGAAGGAGACGTGTTTGCAACGCGTGTTGTATTAGTGGATTCCAGTTTGACGCGCTTTGGATCAAGTGAGAAAACTTGAGCCGTAATTTGGAGCATTTTCGTATTGACTCCCTGTCCCATTTCTACTGCGCCGGTGCTAACGCCCACACTTCCATCGGTGTAAATGTGAACTAAAGCCCGGGCTTGATTCATGGGTGTTTTGGTAAAAGAAATGCCAAATGTTACGGGCATCAGGGAAAACCCTTTTTTAATATCAGTATTACTGGAATTAAAATCATTGATTTCTTTTTCAACAGCTTCAATATCAAACTTCGATTCCATCTCTGACCAGATTTTTGTTAACTCAACCCCATCAGCAATTTGTCCATAAGGGAATTCATTACCATTTTTAAGTAGATTGTTTTTCTGTAACTGATAGGCCGATACACCCAATTCTTGCGCCGCATGGGCCAAAGCAGATTCAATCACAAACATCCCTTGGGGTCCACCGAATCCCCGGAAAGCTGTGTTGGGCGGTAAATTGGTTTTGCAGGAATAAGCGGTTGCTTTCACATTGGGAATAAAGTAGGAATTTGTGGCATGGAAAAGTGTTCTTTCCATGACTGCCGGAGATAGATCTGCCGCAGCACCAGCGTTCTGAAAAAAAGTTGTTTCATAAGCCATGATCTTTAAATCTTTGGAAAACCCAATTTTATAATCGGAACTGTAGGGGTGTCGTTTTCCAGTCAAGCGCATATCATCCATGCGGCTCAAAATCACCTTAACCGGCTTATTCAAAATTTGGACACCCAACGCAGCCATAACGGCCCATGGCGTTGCTTGGTCTTCTTTACCACCAAAACCACCACCGAGTCGAACTACATCAACTTCAATTTTGTGCATTCCCACATTTAAAACTGTGGCTGTTGTTCGCTGGACGGCAGTGGGGCCCTGGGTAGATGAAGAAATTCGGATTTGCCCATTTTCAAGTGGTATGGCGTAGGCGCCCTGGGTTTCGATATAGAGATGTTCCTGACCATTTGAATCCGCTTGTCCTTCAAAAATATGAGCACACTTTTCCCACGAATTTTCCGTATCGCCTAATTCAAATGTCCTTGGCGGCAATATTAATTGGTCTTTCTTTTGCGCTTCCCGTGGATCAACAATTACTTCCTTTTCTAAAATGTTAATGTCGATAAGTTTTCGCGCTTCAAATCCGATTTGGTTTGATTCGGCAATAATTAACGCTATTGGCTGTCCCGCAAAATGGACATCTTTTGACGCGAATAATTCTTCATCCGGAATAATACCGCCGATTTGATT
>JABHAX010000066.1 GCA_018674095.1 Fidelibacterota bacterium | reverse complement strand
CGCGGAATGAGCGTTGCAATCTCCAAAGTAAAGGAATTTCATTTAAAAAATATTGCAATTCCTACCGCAGGAAATGCCGGCGGTTCTGCAGCCGCTTATGCCGCAAAAGCAGGACAAGAAGCTTTTATATTCATGCCAAATGATACACCAAAAGCATTCCAGGTAGAATGTGACCAATACGGTGCCAATGTAGAAATGATTGATGGCTTGATTAGTGATTGCGGAAAAATTGTGGCTGAGCGTAAAGAAAAAGAAGGCTGGTTTGATATATCAACATTGAAAGAACCTTACCGCGTAGAAGGGAAGAAAACCATGGGATATGAATTGGCCGAACAATTTAATTGGGAATTGCCAGATGCAATTATATATCCTACCGGTGGGGGTACTGGTTTGATTGGTATGTGGAAAGCATTTGATGAAATGGAGACTATGGGATGGATTGGCTCACATCGACCAAAAATGATCTCGGTTCAATCTGAAGGGTGTGCTCCAATAGTTGATGCATTTGACCAAGGATTGGACTGTGCGCAGCCATTTCAAAATCCGAAAACTTCAGCTTTGGGATTACGAGTTCCATCTGCAGTTGGTGATTTTCTTATTTTGAATTCTATAAGACAAAGTGAGGGTGTTGCTTTATCCGTTACAGATAATGAATTGATGACTGGCACGAAACAAATAGGATCATCTGAAGGTATTTTTTCAGCACCTGAGGGTGGCGCAACGGTGGCAGCACTCCCAAAATTATTAGATCGTGGAATAATTAAACCTAATGATCAAATCGTTTTATTTATTACTGGGAGTGGTTTAAAATATGTGGATTTGTTTTAGGATCCTGTTAATTGATATATTTTTCTGCTAACTGTTTAAAACATGCCATTTGTTCAAAAGCCAATTCTTTGGATTCCCAAGCAGAAAAAGATCTGCAGTCAAAACCAAGTGTGTCCTTCATAATCTCGTATGCATAATCTGTAAAAATAACTGTTCCATCATCCTTTATTTCTTCAATGGAATCTAGTTTCCCTGATTGCTCATTCATTTTAATCGCTTCGTCTAAAGTGATCTCGAGTGGAAGCACAACCTCAGCGCCTTTCGCATTTAATAAAACTGGATAGCCTCCGGGTAATCCGTTTGGTCCGGGAGAATGTGTCCGAAGGTTTTGATCAAATAACAAAGCTTTCAAGTTTTTTAAGGCTGAAGATGCAGATACGGTTGTAAATCCAATTCCCGGTGCATATAATTTTACGGATTCAAACATAACCTCATCTGTATCAAATTCAGATGTAACATCTTCATCATCAATAAGGATTTTAAGAAAATAAGGTGCGCCGGGCTGATAACCAGCTTCCCTGGGGAAAACCCAATGTTGATGGTGACATACTTGAATGGTTTCAACTCTAGATCGATCAATCCTTTTTTGTTGAGCCACATAGGTTAAAACTGCTGGTGCGATGAGATCCACATTCCCAATCCCTATAGTGGGCGCCAGACCAACCTTTCCCATAACAGGATTGGTTAAACATGAGAGAGATGTGTTAATAAAATAAGGAGATGACCCCGAATCTTGAATTGATTTTGCAAGGTTTAACCCCAGAGCTAATTGGCAAGGTAACCATGCTCCCAAACCAGCAGAACTTATTTTTGAATAGAGCGCATCTGGTAATTGACTAATGAGATGCCAGGTATGTAATACTGTACAATTTATAATCGCATCTGGTTTTTCTTTTTGGATCAGTTCGGTTGTTCTTTCACCGTCAAAAAGATCAATCTGTATGGCTTTAATTTTTGGATGCTTGCCATGATGAGCCGCTCCTATTTCAGCATTATTGCATGCCCAACGAGCTCTTTCTTCATCCACATCACCTACAATCCATTCCAAATTAGATGGATCTCTAGCCGCAAATTCTAGTAAATGTTTACCAACATCTCCTGTTCCGACCAATAATACTTTTCCCATATATATTCCTTTAATTTTATATTCACAGTTGTTATTGCGGCAAAATAATTTTCCAATGAAGGGCTAAAATTCTTTTAATAAAAACTTTTCGAAGTCTCATCTAACTCAACTCGATCTGTTAATTGATTAATATCTAACCATGAAAATTCACCATTAATTTAAATAATTAATATGATGTATTTAATCAAACTATTCTCAAATCTTTATCAAGTTCAACCTCGTAAAATTGTGTAAAAATAAAACCATTAAATAGATATCGTATTTTTTAAGAATTCTATTCATTTTTGATTTATAAATTACAACAACTGAAAATAAATAATTATAAGTTAAACTATTTTATTGGTCTTTAGACTAAAGTTATTTTCTGAGTTTGGGATTTTTAATTTGATTCCAAACACCTATATAGTATAAATACACTATATAAACACTATGAAATATTTGAATGATATTGTGTAACTTCGTGATTTTATTTGATTTTATTTAAGCTTATTTTTTTGCCGATAATTGTACAATTATTCAAGTATTAACCCACAAAATGTCATCGGCTAAAACATCACCAACACTCGTCCTAAACGAAAAGATCCAATCCTTGTGGAATGAGGGGAAAGATGTTTTACACCTTGGGTTTGGTGAATCAAGATTCCCAACTCATCCCCTATTGAAAAATGCATTGGCAAAAGGTGCATCGAATCGAAGTTATCTCCCATCAACCGGCACTGAAAAACTTAAAAATATTATTGCCAAATATTATTCAAAAAAATTATCAAGAACCTTATCTGCAAACCAAATTCTTGTCGGCGTGGGAAGTAAATCTCTGCTATACTCTATGATCCAATCCTTGGAAGGAAACATCCTTCTCCCCAAACCATCCTGGGTTTCATATACATCCATGGCAGCACTCTGCGGCAAAAGCGTCATTCAGTTCAACTTAGAACGTGACCATGAATACAGTTTGGATTTAGACACCATTCATCTTGCGTATCACGCAGCAAAAAAAAATGGGCAAAACCCAAAAATCCTAATATTGAATTCTCCAAATAATCCCATTGGTAATTCATATTCTTCCAATGATTTAAATATGGTGACCGACTGGGCCAAAGAAAATAATTTGGTAATCTTAAGTGATGAGATTTACAGTTTAATAACCCACAACGAGAATACCCATACATCCCCTTCCTCCACCTATCCTGAAAAAACAATCGTCTTTGGTGGATTAAGTAAACATTTGTCCTTAGGCGGTTGGCGTGTGGGAATTGCCATTGTTCCAGATAACGCGTTTGGACAAGGATTGGTCAATAATTTCAACTTAATCGCAGGAAGCATTTGGTCGTGTGTTCCAGCCCCCATCCAAATCGTGGCCGAAACTGCATTCAGTGCAAATCCTGAAATTGAATCCTATATCCATACTTGCACAAAGATTCATCAGATAAGAACCCATTATGTGTATGATCATTTGAAGGCGCTTGGGGTCTCATGTCCGAAACCAACGGGTGCCTTTTATATTTATATTTCCTTCAAGAATTATGACCGTGTATTGGCTATGATGGGGATTGACTCCTGCGAGGATTTAGCAAACCATTTATTAGAAACATATGAAATAGCGACTTTGCCAGGAGTAGCCTTTGGGGATGATCCCGATGAACTTTGTTTGCGAATCTCTACCAGTTATTTAGACATGGAAACTGACGAAAAAGCTGAATTAATTTTAAAGTCCTTTAATTCAGGCATTAATCCAACTGTTATGATGAATGACCACCATCCGAAAACAAATTTATTTTTAAATCGCATGGATGAATTTCTATCATCACTAAATTAATCCCTATGAAAGAAGTCGTAATTATTGATGCCGTAAGATCACCAATTGGTCGTGTTGGTGGAAGTCTATCATCTATTCGTCCCGATGACCTTCTTGCAGATGTTCTAAAAGGACTTATTAAACGTACAGGGATCGATCCAGCTTTAATTGAAGATGTCTATGCAGGATGCGGAAATCAGGCCGGTGAAGACAATCGAGATGTGGCACGCATGGCTGTCCTGTTGGCTGGATTTCCATTAGAAGTTGGCGGCGTAACCGTCAACCGTAATTGTTCATCTGGGTTAGAAGCAGTAAACCAAGCAGCCAAAGCCATTATTGCCGGAGAAGGTGATATTTTTATTGGGAGTGGTGTGGAAAGTATGAGCCGAGCACCACTGGTCATTCCGCGACCTTCCACCCAGTTAAAATTAGGCCATAGAACCGTTTTTGATTCCACGGTTGGATGGCGATTCGAAAATCCAAAAATGGATGCAATGTATCCGATCGTCAGTTTGGGCGAAACGGCTGAAAAGATCGCAGATAATTTGGGAATTTCTCGGGAATTTCAAGATAAGTTTGCCTTAGAGAGTCAACAAAAAGCTATTAATGCAATTAATCAGGGGAAATTTAAAGATGAGATCTGGCCAATATTAGTTCCCCAACGAAAAGGTAATCCATTGATTGTGGACACAGATGAACACCCGAGATATAAAAATGAAAATAATCAATATTCAATTGATCTTACTTTAGAAAAGTTGTCATTACTTAAGCCGATTTTCCGAAAAAATGGAACTGTCACTGCCGGTAATTCTAGCGGAATAAATGATGGTGCGGCGGCTGTCTTACTCATGAGTCGTGATAAAGCAAATGAACTTGGCTTAATACCCATGGCACGCTGGGTTGGATCTGCTGTTGCTGGCGTAGATCCGGGGGTTATGGGATATGGCCCTGTTCCATCTACTAAAAAATTACTAAAACGATTTAATATAACTTTAGATGATATTGGACTCATTGAACTTAATGAAGCGTTTGCATCTCAATCTATTGGAGTTATGCAAAAATTGAATATGAATCCGGACATTACCAATGTGAATGGCGGCGCTATTGCTTTAGGGCATCCTTTGGGCTGTTCTGGAGCTCGCATCTTGACTACGCTTATCCATGAAATGAAAAAAAGAGATACAAAATATGGCTTGGCAACTCTATGCGTTGGCGTTGGTCAAGGTGTTACAACTTTAGTGGAAGGATTGTAAAGTGGAACGCCCCTTAAAAGGTATTCGTGTTATCGCTTTAGAACAATATATGGCAGGTCCTTATTGTTCCATGCTGCTTGCAGATGCCGGCGCAGAAGTGATCAAAATCGAGCGCCCCGGCGTTGGAGATCCCCGCCGATCGATTCCCCCTTTCGTGGAAAAAGATGGGGTTAAAAAAGCCGGTGGATTTATGGCTTATAATCGTAACAAAAAAAGCGTAGCCGTAAATATCAGGAATAATGAGGGGAAAAAGATTTATCAAGACTTAGTTAAAAATGCCGATGTGGTTGTAGAAAACCTTCGTCCCGGGTCTGTGGACAAACTCGGACTTGGATATCATGATCTGAAGACCTTGAATCCGAAATTAATCTATGCAGCAATTTCCGGCTTTGGTCGCTTAGAAGGATATGAAGGACCAGATTCAAAACGACCTGCATTTGATATTGTTGCCGAAGCCATGAGCGGAATCATGCATCTAGTTGGTTTTGATGATAAACCACCTTCCTGGACCATCTACGGTATGGCGGATATTTACACCGGACTCTGTACTTCATTTGCTATCACTCAAGCCCTTTTTATGAGAGAAAGAACCGGAAAGGGGCAGTTTGTTGACAGCGCTATGCTTGATGCCATGATCTCTCTAAACGAGAGGATGGCCATGCTTTATTCTATCACCGGGAATGAACCTCATCGTGGCAGATTAACACATTTATATCCCCGCGGCGCATTTAAGTGCAGGGATGGTTATTTAGCCATGAATATCCCAGATGACCATGTTTGGAGTCGGTTTTGTATAGCAATCGAACGGAATGATTTAGTTGATGATGAACGCAGCAAAACAGGTACAGCTCGGGCATCCAATACAGAATTTCTTGCGCCAATTATTGAAAATTGGCTCTCTAAAAAAACCAGAACCGAAGCGGAAGAATTATTGAACAAGAATGGTGTTCCTGTTGGATCTGTTTATACTGCAAAAGATGTTTTTGAATCGGAACAGGTCAAAAGTCGAAAAGTGCTGGTAGATATTGATGACCCGGATGTTGGAACCTACCAATTTGCCCAGGGACCCGTTATGTTATCCGACTCTCCAGAAATTGAAACAAATCCGACCCCAGGGCTTGGACAACACACTATGAATATTTTATCAAAAGTTCTTCAATATAGCGATGAAAAAATAGATAAATTGGCAGAATCAGGAACCATAGGAATCAACTAAAT
>JABHAX010000065.1 GCA_018674095.1 Fidelibacterota bacterium | reverse complement strand
CGCAAAGTATTTTGGAAACTCACTTCCTGTCTGCATTTTAAACTAAATTATTCCATCAAATTTTCAATTTTTGTTTTCACCTTTCCAGCTTGCCAATTATCTCCCGCCCAAGAACCAAGTAATTCTCTGTTTGGGCCTAGTAAAACCGAACGTAACGAATGGCCAATATTGTTTTCATCAATACCCCAAAAGTTGCAGCCACTTTGTTTGGCTAAACGGTAAACATCTTCTATATGTCCAGTACTAGACAAAACTTTCCAATTGGAAAATTCTGAAATAGTTTCACCATAAAATTCTTTCAGTACTGCAGGTGTATCGTGTTGATAGTCAAAACTGACCATGACAAATTCAATATCATATCTATCTTTAAATGCTGTGGCCAAATAATCATTTTTGATCACCACAGCTGGGCACATATTGGGCATGGGGCACCGCGTAAAAATAAAGGAAAGAAATCGGTATTTTCCGTCAGAATCAGAAAGATGAATTTCACTACCACTCATGTCAAGCAAAGTTACATCGTCAAGGTTTTCTCCTAATCCTCGTTCGGAATAGTCTTCATCCTCAAAGAAATCATCTTCTTCCACTTCTGGGAGTTTTCCTTCTCCTACGATGTTAAAATTCCGAGCCCAAGTTGATGTATCTCCCCATGCAAATTCAAAATGAACACTGTCTCCAATGGATAAACCTTTAATCTCTTTTAAATCGATTAAATCAAATGGCATTATCATAGGCATCATGAGATTTGGAATTGTATCATGCGCAATTACAATTAACATCGAATCCGGTTTTATTTCATAAATAGTACCTTTTACCGGAAATACTTTTTCGGGAGCACCACAATTATATGCTATTACGATTGAACAAATAAAAATAAGTTTTTTCATAATATAATTTAAGGTAAAGAACCCTTTAAAAAACCAAATGGTTAAAAAAAAAGGCGGAGAAACACTCCGCCTTTCAAAAAATTAATTGTTCTTTTTATTTACTTTTTCTTCGGACGTGTAAATGTAAAGTCCTGAGCTGTTACGCCATCACCAATAGTGACGGTCGCATTCAACAATTTTGGATTCTTCTTTTTTCCACTGAATTTTTCTTGCCAACAAACCACTTCATAGGTTCCAGCGGGAATCCCATCAATGGAAAAATTTCCATTGGTATCGGTAACTGCAAAATATGGATGATCCGAAACTAACATCCATGATTTCATCCAAGGATGAACATCACATTTAATATAAAATGGGACAGGTTCAGATTTTAAGAAATTAGCCATTTTTTCTTTTACCACTTTTGGCATAGCGAAATTGAATTCTTTGTTCACTTTCGGCATAGAGTGGATATTGTGAAGTGTTGCATCACTATTTTTAATGAGCAAACCTTGACCAGCAATCATTCCTAAAACGTGAGGTTCATAAATACAGCCCTTTTGATCCAAGACGACTGGATCACTGGGAACATCACCACTATAATTTACATTTTTTAAATAAACAATCGCTTCAGCCATGGAGCCGTCTGCGCCTAATTTAAAATTTTCATTGTAAACTGTACCTGAATGAGATGCACCACAAACAGGGTCTGCATCCATCTTGAGCCGTTTGGGTCTCGGGGGATCCCCATCATATTTTACGTGACCTTTTAGGGTACCTGCTTCGACGAAAGCAATTGTCATACACATAACAATTCCGCTGACGAATACTTTTTTAAGATTCATTTTTTTATTCCTTTTTTAATACGATAAATGAGGTTCGAAATTTACCTGCATTTCTAAGCAATGAATAGAAAAATTAGATGGTTCATCCTATGAAAAGTGAAGATGCTATTTGTATCTTCTGCCTTTATTTTCATAACGGAGAGAATCAATTTATGTGGATTTTTATGATCACCTGTTACTTACTCATGTTACTCAATTTTATAAATCTTTTTCTTACAGGATTGAGCGGATATTTCCACTTTGATGTTTTAGGTGCAAACCATGCTCGGTTCGCCCTTTTTACCATTCTCATTTTTTCAATAACCGAAACGGTCGTGATGTATTTTTTCATTTCCACAGGTAAGGGAATCAAATCTGCCATTGAAAATGGATTAGGCGAAATAAGTCTTTGGAGTCGAGAGAAAGAATTAAAAATGAAAGTTTTTCCACAATTAATGTTAACTGTTACATTGATTGGTGGATTATTTATTCATGGTGGTGCTGTTGATACTGGTGCACCGACATCATGGATGCATGGCTATATTTTCATCATTGCCTTTGCTCATCATATTTGGACTTTGAAACTAAAGAATGATGCTTTTAAGGAACAAATCGCTATTATTTCCGAATTAGAACCTGATCCTGCATCAAACTAATGTACTATGCTGCAAAAGGATTAGAATTATTAGGGATGGTTATGATTTGTATTGGGTTTATCATCAAATTTCCTGGACTCATGGACCCCAAATTATTGTTGGCTGGTATCATTTGTTTCGCTTCAGGATGGGCCATTGAAAAATATATTCTCAAGTAAAAAAATTTTCAATTTTCGAGTAAGAAATGTGTAAATTATTTATCTAATATCTGTTGGGAAACATGGCATTTACATACAACCATTTTAAGGGTATTCCGGACTTACCGGATGTGCCTCGAGAAAAGACAAATCGACCTAAACTAATTGCAGTTGTGGATGAAGATAATTGCACCGGTTGTCAGGCGTGCGTTCCTTTTTGCCCTGTAGATTGTATTGAACCTGTTGCAAAAGACAAATACGTAATTCCTATCCCACCTGTCCAAGTTCGATTTAACGAATGTACTGGTTGTCAAGTATGTGCTCGTGTGTGCACGAAGATGACCTGGGATGCTATCCGGATGCTTGGAACTGAAACTTTTGAAGAACATTATGGTCTACCGATAGACTAATGGAATTAACCT
>JABHAX010000064.1 GCA_018674095.1 Fidelibacterota bacterium | reverse complement strand
TCTAATTTCACTTCAGTAAGTACTGGAAACAATTTGACGTACACACCAGATGCAGATCTGATGGATAACACTGGCTATGCCTGGCAGGTAGTTGCTACAGACCAGATGGGTGCTACATTTACGACAGGATTTCAATCTTTCTACGTAAATAGTGCCAATGACAATCCAAATATGTTTGGTTTGATTAGCCCTGATAGTGGTAGTACCGTCAGCAATCTACGAGCATTATTGGTATGGTCTCCGACAGCAGATTTAGATGGTGACAATGTTATGTTTGATGTTCATTTAAATGGTATAACTATTGGCACGACAAACCACAACTATTTCTATGCGGATAGTTTGGTAGAAGATATGACCTACACCTGGAGTGTGAGTGCCACCGATAATAATGGTGGCAGTACTGAATCAGGTACATGGTCATTCACAGTTAATACCCAGAATGCACCTCCATCTTCGTTTGCTCTAATTTCACCTGACTCAGGGATAGTACTCAATACCCAGGTAGTCAACTTCGAGTGGGAAGCGAGTAGTGATATGGATCCAATGGATGAAGTTCATTATAGTATAGATATACATAGTGATACCACTCATATGAATTTTGAAACAGATTTACTATCACTCCTATCTGAAAATCTAATGGATAACAGTGTTTACCATTGGGGTGTACGTGCTTTTGATATGAATGGCGGTATGACTGAAAATATTGGTGGGCCAGAGATGTTTGTAATTAATGTTGCTAACGATGCGCCAACTGCAGCATCATTAGTAGCACCATTAGATGGAAGTATACAGACACATTTAGCACCAAGCTTCTTTTGGACAAGATCGTCAGATCCTGACCCTATGGACCATGTTGGGTACTCAATGAATTGGTGGGTTGTAGGTGGCACAGAGTCTCAGTCTGTTAATACAGATAGCAATGGTGTAACACTAGAAGTAGACCTCATGGACAATTCTGGGTATGGATGGGCAGTTAATTCAATGGATATGAATGGGGCTGAAGGACATTCAGATACGGCACATTTTTATACAGATGCTTTTCCTGAGCCTCCTTTAAACTTTGCTACAATAGCTCCGGAGAATAATGCTGATGGTATTGCCACTGAAGTCGAGTTTATCTGGAATAGAACAAATGACCCTGATCCTTTAGATGAGATACATTACCAGCTTGTCTATGCTACAGATTGGGAAGACAGCAGCTCCTACGTTTTCAGTGAAGTTGTTCAAGATACATCTTTAATAATATCAATGGAAGATAACGCATTGTATTATTGGGGAGTAATTGCTATGGACAATGATGGGTTTATGGTTGGGAGCAATGATAATACGCCAAACACACTTGTGATTGGTACATTGGGGATTGACGACCAAATAATACCGGATGCTTTTGCTTTACACCAAAATTATCCCAACCCATTTAACCCAACAACGATAATACATTATGATGTGCCAGAACCTGCTCAAGTTAAAATTATGGTATTTGATGTTCTAGGTAGAAAAATATCTACCTTGGTTAATGAACACCAGAATCCCGGTTTTAAGTCAATTCTTTGGAATGGTGTAGATGAATTCGGTTCTCCTGTGAGTGCTGGAATGTATTTTTATCATATTCAAGCAGGCTCATTTAATCAAACAAGAAAAATGATTTTATTAAAATAAATCAATTTGTTTTCTCACAATTAAGGCAACCGGCGAGTTGCCTTAATTGTGAATATAGTGTTTATTAAATTTAATAGACTCTTATTGTATCCAGTCTTCTTTTAGTATAATTAGATATTAACATTAGATTTATAACCCACAACACTATAGCTTTGCTATATGAATCCCGGGAAGTTTATCCATGCAAGTTATTTATCAAATTCTAAGTTGGCTTTTATTTTATACATAGTTACGAATTCTGTTATTAAAGCATTTCCTGAACAGCTAATCAAAATATCATTATTATTGAAAAAGTGTTAGCGTGAGCACATGAATACTTTTTCAACTTAAACACATGAGAATAAGTACTCCCGGCCGCATTTGTCTTTTTGGAGAACATCAGGATTATCTCGGCTTGCCGGTGATTGCCATGGCTATTTCACTCCGTGCTAATTTAACGGGTGAAAAAAGAAAAGACAAAAATGTCATTATCCATAAACCCGATTTGGGTGAAACAGAATCATTTTCGCTTGATGATTTGAATTATACCAAACCCCGAGATTATTTCAAAAGTGGCATTATCGTTTGTCAAAAGGAAGGTCTCACTTTTTCATCAGGGTTTGAGTGTGAAATCACTAGTGAAATCCCCATCCGTGCCGGGACCAGTAGTTCATCTGCAATCATGGTCAGTTGGATTCATTTTTTATCTCAAATGGCGGATGAACCCTCAAACTGGAACCAGCAAAAAATTGGTGAATTGGCGTATAAAGCGGAGGTTCTTGAATTCACAGAACCCGGTGGTATGATGGACCAGTATTCTACAGCAATGGGAAACCTGATCTATTTACAGTCCGAACCGTACATTGCCATTGAAACATTAAACCCAAACCTAGGCACTTTCGTGTTGGGAGATTCCTGCGAACCCAAAGATACGCTGGGAATTTTGAATCGGTGTCGTGATGCGCGGCTCGAAATAATTGTAAAATTAAAAGTCAAAAATCCAAATTCTACAATACACACCTTGAATGAAAATGCTGATATTTCAGATTTGAATACAAATGAAATTGAATTGTATAAAGGCACTTTACAAAACAGAGATATATTGGAAACGGCTCTATCAGAACTGAATAAAAGTGAACTCAATAATGAAAATTTTGGAAAACTACTTACACAGCATCATGCAATTTTAAGAGACGTTTTAAATGTAAGCACACCAAAGATAGATAATATGATGGATGCCGCACTTTCCGCCGGTGCTTTGGGCGGAAAAATTAATGGATCAGGTGGCGGTGGCTGTATGTTTACTTATGCGCCCAAAAATCCGGAACATGTTGCAGAAGCCATAGAAAAAGTAGGTGGAAAAGCTTACATCATTCAAAAGGATGAAGGGACAAGAATCACAACGCATCACTAAAAAGAATCCCCACAACTTGTTCGCCTTTACCTACCAACCAGTTTTCAGGCAGGGCGGATACTTAGTTATTTTATGGGATGATGTGTAGATTTGGTCATGATAATTAATAATCAAATTAGAAGAGTATTGATCCTCATTTGTATTTTGTGTTTTTGTAACGCTAAAACAAAATTTTCAGATCGGGATGTTGCAACAATGATTCCTAAATATTTTGCACGAGACCATAATTCACCGCCTATAACACGTACACGTATTTATGGCGAAAATGGTAAAAAAGTCTTACACTTAAATATCCAGGTAAATCGTAATCGTTATGAGAATGAATTGGAATATGCGTTATCAGCAATGGCAAGCGTATGTCAATACGCAGAGATGCCATTTGATAAGTTTGTATTGATTATGGAGCCAACAAGTCGACAAATTGATACAGAAAGATTAGAAGCTAAGGCCAAGTGCACCATTGATTACTTTGTTTTTAAGCGTGTGAAATACAATCGATGGTTAACAAAGTGTATAACAACAGAAAAAATATAGTTTAACCTTGCAATGATTCTTAAACGAGTGGAATCATTCCTTTGTGTGAAAAATGTAAATGATTAACTGCATAACATTCAAGCCCCACATTCGTGGGGTTTTTTGTTTGTGGGATTAGTTTTGTTTCTGATACATTTTTTAAGTTTAAAAATGATTAAACTAAAAACTTATGTGATATAGAATAAAATTCTGAAGCAGATTCTATGAGAGAGTTCGCTGTTAATTCTTGCACCCCATATATATCCACGATGCATCCATATTTAGCTATTACTTTTTTCACAACTAAATCAAAATCACCATCTCCTGATAGCAGAATTATTTTGTCTACTTCTTCAGCTGATTCTAAAATATCGATGGTTATGCCCACATCCCAATCTCCCTTAG
Organism: Fidelibacterota bacterium; assembly: GCA_018674095.1. Taxonomy (GTDB): domain Bacteria; phylum Fidelibacterota; class Marinisomatia; order Marinisomatales; family UBA1611. The sequence continues at coordinate 9,342 of JABHAX010000064.1, read as the reverse complement.
CACTACCATCTGCTCTGGATATATAGGGCTTTAGTTTCACATTAAATCCAATAGCTTGTAAAGCGTATTGAAACTTTTGTTGCCTCTCATCCCCTTTATCTATAGCGTAAGCATTCGCTTTAATTATTTCATCTTTAGATTCTATATGACTCCAAAAACGTCTATAGTTGAAAGAACGATTAAAAGTATCCCGTGTGGTATAATAGATATTTTGCACATCAACAAATATTGCAGTTTTCATTATGTTTAATTTATAACCAAAGTATCTGGAATTATATCACAAGCGAGAATTAAAGTAATACTAGAATCTATTTAAAATAGTTTTGGGGCAGAGCTTACATTATTCAGGCTGATGAGTTGGGGAGAATTGAGTAAAAAACCCTGAATTCCATAATTGTATTTAGTGTTGCACCTATTTCTCCAATGACATTAGAATCACCACTTCTTATTCCATCAATTGAGTAAAACTATGGCAAAAAATAAAATAATTGGAAATCCCACGGACATTTCTATGTATTCAAACCAGTTTAGTTTCATGTCACGACCTTTGACTAGAAAATTGAAAGAAAATGTAGATGCTGTCATTTTGGGCGTTCCATTTGATTTGGCAACAACGGGTCGCCCGGGAACTCGATTCGGTCCATCCGGTGTTCGAAATGCCAGCAGTAATTTGGGTTGGGAAGAAAATCGCTGGCCTTGGAATTTCAATGTATTTGACCATTTGAATTTGGTGGATTATGGCGATGTGGATTATATCCCGGGAAAACCGGAAGATGGATTGGCGGAGATTCAAAATCACGCAACCCAAATAATTAATGCAGGTAAAACGCTTGTTTCAATTGGCGGTGATCATTTTGTAACGCTGCCTTTACTCCGCTCTCATTATAAAAAATTTGGGAAAATGGCATTGGTGCATTTTGATGCTCACACAGATACTTACCCTAACGATAATCTGATTGACCATGGTTGTATGTTTTATCATGCGCCTAAAGAAGGATTAATTGATCCGAGCCACTCCATCCAGATTGGGATTCGGACTGACTATGAAAAAGAAAGCCATGAGTTCCAAGTGATTGATGGAGCAGCTGCCAACGATCTTTCATCGGCTTCCATTGTAGAATCTATCCAGAAAAGGGTCGGAGATTTACCGGTTTATTTAACCTTTGATATTGATTGTTTGGACCCTGCATTTGCCCCGGGAACAGGAACGCCTGTGGTGGGTGGATTGACGACGGATAAAGCATTAAAGATTATCCGTGGATTGACCGAATTAAATATAATCGGATTCGATCTGGTGGAAGTTTCTCCGCAATATGATCATGCAGAAATAACAGCCCTTGCCGGCGCCACAATTATTTTAGAATACCTGTATCTTTTAGGAAATAAAAGAAAAACGATTTAAGAATGTTTTTTGGGATTGCATCAACTGTTGTGATGCATGCATTGACACAGACAATGCACACTAAATATCATTTTTCAAGAAGCATTCATTTTTATCGTTTTTGTCCTATTAACAAAATTGAATCATCTTTTTCCATTTCATCATAAAATTTTAAAAATTGAATTTTAAAATAGGGAGAAAACCAATCTTCCAATTCTTCTATCGTGTGGTAATTATGAAAGGTACCTTTCATTTCATAACTATCAGTCCCAGCCCAAAAAGAATGACAAACAATTCCACCATCCTTTAAAATCTGTAGTTGATTTTGAATAGATAGAAGTAGTTCATCATTCGTTAAATGTTGTAGAACTTTATTCGAGTAGATACAATCAAAAGTGCTGTCAATTTCAAGCGTGATAGCATTGAGAATAAGTAACTCATTTTGGATTTTTTTCTCAATCAGAATATCTAAAAAATGTTGAGAAAAATCAGATCCGGTTACATGATAACTTTGGGATAAGATTTCTAGATCGGTTCCTGGTCCAGTTCCTAACTCTAAAACGGTTGACCCTTTTTGAAGAAATTTTCCCAAATGATGAATCAATTCCTGACCGTCAAATTCTTTTGCTACTTTAATATAAGATTCGGCCGATTCTCTTGTTTGGTAATATTGATATGTCATGATAATTTTTTAATTCAAATCTTTTCAACTTGAATGTGTAATTTCCTTGTCATTATTTAAATTTATTTTAATTAATCAAGAACGATTTTAAGGAAATTGTGAACAAAATTACTCTTTTAATCATGGCCGCAGGAATGGGCTCACGTTATGGCGGCCTTAAGCAACTTGATGCTGTGGGACCCAACGGCGAAACTATTATTGATTATTCAGTTTATGATGCCATTCAGGCCGGATTTAATAAAGTTGTTTTTATTATTCGCAAAGAGTTTGAGCAAGAATTCAAATCAAAAATATCAGATAAATATGCCGGCAAGATTGAAGTGGAATTTGCATTCCAAGATTTAAATGATTTGCCCGATGAATTTTCTTGTCCGGAAGGAAGAGTAAAACCATGGGGGACGGCCCATGCAATTTTATCTGCTGCAGATAAAATTAATGAACCTTTTGTTGCCATAAATGGCGATGATTTTTATGGACAGGAATCATTTAAAGTTGTGGCTGATTATTATGGAAACGGTGCAATTGATTTTTCAATGGTCGCATTTCAACTCGATAAAACATTGTCAACTTTCGGCGGTGTAACACGAGGACTCTGTACCTTGAAAGATAGGAAATTGGACACAGTTATCGAGACTGATAATCTTCAAAAAATCGGTTCGAATGTTTCATCAAATCGAGATATTGAGTTAGATGGAAGTGAACCGGTCTCCATGAATGTTTGGGGATTTACGCCCATTTTATTTGATTATCTCAAAACAAAATTTGTAGCGTTTTTACATGAAGAAGGTCAAGAAATGAAAAGCGAATTTTTGATTCCATCTGTTGTGAATGAATTAATACAGAAAAGGAAGGAAGAAGTTCATGTTTTACGAAGTGGTGCCAAATGGTTTGGCGTTACTTACAAAGAAGACAAACCGTTTGTTCAAGGCGAAATCCAAAAATTGGTTGAGGGTGGAGTTTATCCAGAAAAATTATTTTAGGCATATTATGACACAAGATTCATTTGTTCATTTTTTTAAAAATATTTCATATTTTGCATCCTTGATGCTGACAATGATCCTAGCCCAATCTCCTCCGGAAATTGAAGATCCATCCATTGTTGAAATAAACAAATTGCCACCTCGGGCGACCTTTTTCAATTTTGAGTCGAAATCTCTTGCAAAAATTGGAGACATATCCCAATCTGAATTTTATCATTCTTTAAATGGAACTTGGAAATTTAATTGGGTTCGAGAGCCGAAAGATCGTCCCTTAAATTTTTATAAAACAAATTTTGATGATTCTAAATGGGCTGATTTTCCAGTCCCGGCAAATTGGGAAATAAATGGCTATGGTGTTCCTATTTATTTAAATCATCCTTATGAATTTTCCTATAAACCCGATCCACCCAAAATCCCTGAAGGTTATAATCCAGTTGGCTCTTATAGGCGCAATTTTAATATTCCGGACAGTTGGGAAAACCGAAGAATCGTGATCCATTTTGGTGCGGTAAAATCTGCATTCTTTATTTGGGTGAATGGCGCAAAAGTTGGCTACAGTCAAGGGAGTAAACTTCCGGCTGAATTTGATATTACAAAATTTATTTCTACAGGGAAAAACCTAGTAGCACTTGAAGTATATCGCTGGTCGGATGGCACCTATTTAGAATGTCAGGATTTCTGGCGAATCAGCGGAATTGAACGTGATATTTATCTCATGGCGGAACCGAAAATTCGAATCCAAGATTTTTGGGCAAAGACACCGTTAGATGATGATTTCAAACATGGTGAATTCCAATTAGATTTAAATCTTGTAAATGATTCGAATGAAGATGAAAAAATCACCGTTCATACCGAATTATTCAAATCTGATGGTCGGCGTATTTTTAATAAATCAGACCGTGTAATTATCCCCGAAAATTCTTCATTAAACCATGTTGTGGAAAAAATGATTCGGAATGTGGATCATTGGACAGCGGAAAACCCAAATCTTTATCGGCTTCAAATCACAGTTAAAAAAGGATACGAAATTCTCTCATCAGTATCTGATGAAATTGGCTTCCGGACCATGGAAATAAAAGGTGGACAATTTTTAGTGAATGGCCAAGCCATTTTAATTAAAGGTGTCAATCGCCACGAACACGACCCAAAAGATGGGCATGTTATCAGCCGGGAATTGATGGAAAAAGATATTCAACTCATGAAAGAGTTCAATATTAACACGGTTCGTACAAGTCACTATCCAACAGATCCATATTGGTACGACCTTTGCGATAAATACGGATTGTATGTGATTGATGAAGCTAATATTGAAAGTCATGGAATTGGCTATCATCCGGATCGAACATTGGGCAATAAACCGGACTGGGAAACGGCTCATGTTACGCGAATCCAACGAATGGTGGAGCGTGATAAAAATCATCCATCCATCATTTTATGGTCCATGGGAAATGAAGCAGGTGATGGTGTGAATTTTGTAGCAGCATCCAAATGGATTCATCAACGCGATCCCTCACGACCAGTTCATTACGAACGAGCAGGGAATGGAGATCATGTGGATATTTACACACCTATGTATACCGGTGTGGAATGGTTGAAGAAATACGTTGAAAAAGAGCATGATCGGCCCCTCATCATGTGCGAATACATGCACGCCATGGGCAACAGTTTGGGCGGAATGGTTGACTATTGGGATTTGATAAGAAAAGAGCCCCAACTTCAGGGCGGCTGTATTTGGGATTGGGTGGATCAAGGATTGGAAAAGGCGTCAGATAAAGGTGAAACCTATTTTGCTTATGGCGGTGATTTTGGACCAGCAGAAACTCCAAGTGATGGAAATTTTTTAATCAACGGATTAGTGCAACCGGATCGAAAACCAAACCCACATTTTTATGAAGTCAAAAAAGCTTACCAGAATTTTATTGTTAAACCTGTGGGTTTGAATGATTTTGTGGTAGAAATAACCAATGAGAATTTTTTTACCCATTCTGATGAATTTGAAATATCATGGCTGGTAAAATCAAATGGTGAAACGCTTCAAGCTGAAATATTAAAGGACTTTAACCTTGAACCCCAGGAAAGTAAAAAAATATTCATCCCTGTTGATGATTTTCATAGGGTTCCTTTCGACGAATATTTTCTTGAAATCGAATTTAGATTAAAGAAAAAAATGGGGCTATTGCCAGAAGGATACTTGGTTGCTTGGGAGCAACTACCACTATTGAATTTCAATACCATTAAAACGGAATTTTCCCACACTAGGAAAAAAGAACATCTCAGCTTTAAAGATGTAAAAGAGACGGATCAAGCAGTAGAAATCCTGGGTGATGAATTTGAGATTATTTTTTCGAAAACCACTGGAACTCTAGAATCCTGGATGTACAAAGGACATGACCTTCTTTTAACAGGTCCAAAACCCAATTTCTGGCGGGCGCCCATCGATAACGATTTTGGAAATCGGATGCCAGAACGAATGGCAGTGTGGAAACAAGCCACCGATGAACCAAAATTGAAAAACATTAAAGTAGATATCTATAGTAAAGGTATTGGGATCGAAGTCTTTTATGAATTTCCAGCAATAGAATCAACCGGTTCAATTCTTTATGTTATTTATGGCGATAGCCAAATCTTAGTGCATTATAAATTTGACGCCGGAAAGGCTGACTTGCCCAACATTCCCAAGGTCGGATTATCTATGCAAATTCCAAAAGAGTTTGATTCTATGAAATGGTTTGGCCGCGGTCCACATGAGAATTATATAGATAGGAAATCTAGCGCAAAAGTGGATATTTATTCTGGGACCGTAGCAGAACAATATCACCCTTATATCCGGCCTCAGGAGAGTGGCAATAAAACAGATGTTCGCTGGGCTACTTTTCGAAATGATGAAGGGGATGGATTGATGGTTCAGGGATTTCTATCTATGAACGCCAGCCATTTTACTTTAGAAGATCATGATCATGGTTTTGGTAAAGTAAATAGCGGTGCAACTGGAAATATTAAAACGACTAAACAACAGCGCCACACCATCAATATGGTGGAACAGGATTTGATTAATCTTGATCTGGATTTGATTCAAATGGGGTTAGGCGGTGAAGATAGCTGGTGGGCGCAGCCCCTGGAGAAATACCAGATTATGCCAGAAAGCTATGACTATTTTTTAAAGCTTATCCCAATCAGTGCGAAAGATGACCCTATAAAATTATACAGGAATGATATTCTACAATAAAGAACAAATTATAGAAAGAGTTTCCATGGCGGACGCTATTGATGCTATGAAGAATGCATTTATACAATTAAGCAAAGGTGAAGCAATTATCCCGCAAAGAACGACTCTGAATATTCCCGATAAAAATGCATCAGCTTTAGTCATGCCAGCCTACGCTTTTGGAAGCCCATATTATTCGGTCAAAACTGTTTCCATTCACCCTACAAACCCACAAAAAGGGTTTCCTCTTATCCATGCTATTGTTCACGTGTTTGATGCATCAAAGGGGAATCTTGTGGCAACCTTAGATGGGGAATCCATTACGGCAATTCGAACGGCTGCTGCCTCAGGACTAGCCACAGATTTGTTAGCCAAAAAAGATGCAAAGATTTGTGCAATTTTTGGAACGGGTGTCCAGGCAAAATCTCATGTAGAAGCCATGTTGGCTGTTAGAGATATTGAAAAATTCATGATTATAAGCCGGACAGAAAAATCAGCAAAACGGTTCATTAATTCCCAGGCGAGTAACATTACTTTTGAAGTTGGAACAATAGAATCTATTTCTGAAGCTGATATTATTTGTACAACTACCTCGTCTCAAATTCCACTTTTTAAACATGAATTTGTAAAAAATGGATGCCATATAAATGTGGTCGGATCTCACCAACCGGAGTTTCGAGAAGTACCCTCCGAAACTGTGGTGAATTCAAAAGTTGTGGTTGATTCAATCGATGCCTGTAAAAAAGAAGCGGGCGATTTGCTGATTCCCGTTAAAGAAGGGATTTGGGATTTTGACCAACTCTATGGTGAATTAGGACAAATCGCTTCCGGGGAAACCTTAGGCCGAGAATCGGATGATGAAATTACTTTATTCAAATCGGTAGGCATAGCCATCCAGGATCTTGTCATGGCCAACCTTATTATGGAAAAATCATTAGATTAATAAAGTGAATTAGCGACATATTGAAAATCTCTGTCATCATTCCCACATTCAACAGAAAACAAACCTTAGCCCGTGCGATTGATTCTGTTTTAAAACAAACCCATCCACCCTTAGAAATTATTGTTATTGACGATGGTTCGACGGATGGCACTTCAGATTGGATCAAATCTAATTATCCAACAATAATTTTTCTCGAACCTTTCAAAGGTTCAAAACCTTTGAAAGGTTTTTCAACAAAAGGCGTCAGTGCTACACGAAACGCCGGAATCAAAGTAGCAAAGGGAGATTGGATCGCACTCTTGGATTCCGATGATGAATGGTTTCCCGACAAATTGGCAAAACAGGGTCAAGCATTCAAGGAGAATTCGGAATTCTTGTTTTGCCATACAAACGAAATTTGGATTCGGAATGGCATCCGCGTGAACCAGATGAAAAAACACCAGAAATATGGCGGACACATTTTTGAAAAATGCCTGGATATATGTCGGATATCTCCCTCATCATCTCTTTTTAGTAAATCAATTTTGGATGAGGTAGGTTTATTTGATGAAAATTTGAAAGTGTGTGAAGATTATGATCTTTGGCTTAGAATCACCGCAAAATACTCGGTTTTATTTTTAGATGAACCCTTGATCAATAAATATGGCGGACACGAAGATCAATTATCCAAAACTCCTGAAGGGATTGAACAATATCGAATTCAATCATTGGAAAAGATTTTAAAGACTGTTTCTCTCTCAAATTCAGACTATCAACCTGCAAAGAAAATGCTAATCCATAAACTACAAATCTTTGCAAATGGATTGAAAAGAAGAGATAAAGTTGATGAATTTAAAATAGTTCAAAAAAAAATTCAGGATTGGAATTGTATAACAATTTAGAATTAAATTACCCATCTTTAATTTCCATCAAGGATTGATTGAGTTTAATTACTGGGAAAATCGTTTTAAAAGAGACAAAATTTTTATCAGACAAAATACAAATGAAAATCAATATGAAATCTTTAATCTTATCCACCTTTTTAATCTCCAGTCTTTTAGCGCGGGAATGGGTGGAAACCACAACAGCACAACCAACAGAACCAGTTTGGACGACTCAGGTAAACTCACCTAGCGAAATTGAAATTAGCTTTGATTTAGGTGGGTATTTTTTACAAGAATTATCAAATGGAAAAAAACAAATTTCATTCCCTGGAGGTGTTCCAAACCTTGAAGAAGGATCACCTGATTTGCCCCGAATGGCTCATTCCATTATTATTCCAGATTTGGCTCATATGGAATTATCCATTATAGAGTCGGAGTTTGTTGATATTCCCATGGAAGATATTGTATCATCCAAAGGAAATCTGACTCGAAATATTGATCCTTCAACTGTACCATATACATATGGAGAAGCTTATCAATCTGACGAATTTTATCCAGAAAATATTGTTTTCATGCGTGACCCATATATTTTGAGAACTGTCCGCGGACAAGCCATTGTATTTCAACCGATTCAGTATAATCCAATTCAAAGAATACTACGGGTTTATTCTTATATTAAAATTAATGTAAAAGAAAATGGCTTTAGTAAAATTAATCCATTAACACGTCGCCCTGATAAAGATGGGTCAAGAGAATTTGAAAATATATACGCAGATCATTTTTTGAATTATACCACAAATTCGCGTTATGAACAGTTGGGTGAACATGGACCCATGTTGGTGATCTGTTATGCTGATTTTATGGACTCTATGCAACCTTTTGTCGATTGGAAAAACTATAAAGGAATTCCAACTGAAATGGTGGATGTGGCTGAGATTGGTGGTTCTGACGAAATTGAAACATTTGTTGAAAATAAATATTATGAAAATGGCATCGCATTCGTGTTACTCGTTGGTGACATTGATGAAATCCCATCTCCTCGATATTCTGACGGTGCAGGATCTAATAGTCCCGCTGACCCATCTTATGGATTTATGGCTGGAAATGATTATTATCCAGAAATTATCGTGGGGCGGTTTTCTGCTCAAAATACAACACATGTTGAAACCATGGTGAATCGTACAATAATGTATGAAATGAATCCCGATCCAACAGCTGATTGGTATAAAAAAGGTTCGGGGTTTGCATCAGATCAAGGCCCTGGTGATGATGGGGAATTAGACTATGA
>JABHAX010000063.1 GCA_018674095.1 Fidelibacterota bacterium | reverse complement strand
TTGCAAAAGAATGGTTAAATGATATTGGAATTAACATTTCTGTGGTTGATGGAGGATATAAAGCGTTACGTCAAACAACGATGGAAATTTTAGGTTCTGTACATAATGATCAAAAACGTTGGATTGTATTAGGAGGGAGAACTGGCTCTGGAAAAACGGGAATTTTAAATAAATTCTCATCATCTATAGATCTTGAAGGTCATGCAAACCATCGTGGATCTGCGTTTGGTGGATTTGATTCATCACAGCCGACATCTATTGATTTTGAGAATTGCTTGGCCATTGATTATGTTCGTCATGATTCTAACTATCTATTTTTAGAAGACGAGTCCAGAACGATTGGACGCATTGCAATTCCGAATCAATGGTATTCTAAAATGCAGAATTCAGAATTAGTGATTGTAGAAATTCCCATAGAAGATCGGATTCAAAATATCCTTGATGATTATATTAGAAAACCCCTTCGCCAAGGAATCCCCAAAACTGATTTATTGCTCTCTTTAAGATCATCACTCATAAAAATTCATAAACGGTTGGGTGGGGACCTTTTTAGAAAAATTAGAGACAAAATGGATAAAGCGTTGTTAGATCCTAAAAGCCAAAAACAGGAAGAGTGGGTGGGTTTATTGTTAGAAAAATATTATGATCCACTATATGATTATCAAATAAAATCAAAAGAAGACAGAAGTATCTATCGTTCGGATGTTAGGGGTGTAACGAATTACTTATCAGATTTAGAATCTGAAAAATAAATTACTCTTTATTATGCCAATGATTATGTTCAGCTGACCATACTTTCCCAGGAGGAGCATCGCCAACTGGTTGTGAATCTAAATCTAGAATAGATTGACCAGAAGGCACTAATGGAGTAATTGATGGGGTATCATGCCAATGTCCGTGTTCTTGACTCCATACTTTCCCGGGTGGTGCTGGTTCAGATTGTGTGGATGTCCCTGTTTGAGTTCGTGGAACAAATGGGCTGGGTGAATTAGTAAGGTTTGGAGATGGAGATTCCGATTCGAAAAAGAAGAGCCAGAATAGGAATAAGACTAAAATAACACCTATTATCTTAAAATGGGTAGACTTTTCATTGGATAGTCCGTGACAAGCTTTTAGCTTTTTTCCACTACCACAATGACAGGGGTCATTACGTCTGAGTTTATCGTTCAAATGATAATCCTAGTTGGTTTTATTTTCTTGGAGCTGAAATGATTCAGCGACAAAAACATTATCTTTTACAACACCATCTACTTGTGCTACTCGGACTACATTACACATTCCATCTTTTGCATGTTGATCACCATGGTCAGATATTGTTGTTCCAACGACTGGATAGGACTGTTCGCCTACTTGGATTGCAAGGCTACACCCTTTTTGGTTTTTCATCCCAAAATTACACATTCCACAGGATGTTTGAACCAATCCAGAAATGGATCCATTTTCTCCAACGGTGGAAATCACTTCAACAGTTTGTGTTGTTTCTACTTTCTTTTTATGTGTTTTACATTTTCCACATCCTGCATAGGAAAAATTGAGTGTAAATAAGGATATTAGTGTTAAGTGTAAGATGATTTTCATTTTATTGATTCCTATATTTTGAAATATTGCATGGGTTAATGTAATAAATTTTAGCCAGTTATGGTAATGAGATTATGAACCATGCGAATAAAAGCCCTAACCCATTTGCAACCATATCCTTTTTGCTAAAAAAGCCATTTTTACTTTTGTTATCTTGTATTTCTTTAGCCACACCAGCCATAAAACTAACACCTAATGAAACTGGAATGGCGGCTGATTCTTCCATCTCTACTTTATTAACAAAAACATATTGGACGCCGAGGGAGACGAGGCAACTATATGAAAAATGCTGTACTTTGTCAATTCCGATCCATTTATCATTCTCTTTAGATGATATATTTTGGACGGTATTTTTATGAACAATAGTAGAACCAAAGTTTCCACAAGGAATTAAAAAAGCTATAATTAGGACTGATTTAATTTGAAAGCCTAATTTTATTTAAACCGCCATTAATAAAAACTTTTTTACAAATCCTAACAAGAAAAATGCTGCGATTGGAGAAAAATCCATACCCATACTTTGCATGGGTAATATATCACGAATAGGTTTCAAAATGGGTTCAGTAATTCGATATAATATTTGAATGATTTGGTTATAAGGGTCATGGGGTATCCAACTTAGAAGAACGCGAATCATTATCAGCATTTGTAGCAAGTTGAATACGTTGTTTATAAGGGTAAATAGAATAAAATTCATATTGAAAAATTAATCATTTGAAATGAGAAAAACAGCGAATTTCAAGCTAATTTAATTATTATTCCAAAAATAAAAAACCCCACGGATGTGGGGTTTTTTAAAGAATGGAAAAGTTTATTTAAATTTGCGCTGGTTCTTTTTTATTCTGGTCATTTTTGAATTCAGTCACCTTATAGGCCGTATTTGTCTTAAGCCCTTCTACGATATCAATTGACTCCAATTCCTGGTCATCAAAAACAACAGTGGCAATCCCTTTATCAAAG
>JABHAX010000062.1 GCA_018674095.1 Fidelibacterota bacterium | reverse complement strand
GGTTTCATTATTACTTTCATTCTTCAAAGAAAATTTTGGGAAAAATCTCAAATTCATGGGGATTTTTTACTTATGATGATGGGTGAAAGTGTGGTTTGGTCTGCCCTACTATATTATTTCATGTCCAATGTGAATTTACTTTTGATGAATCCAACAGGTTCATTGTTGATTCAACGAGTCACCTTGGCAGTTGGCGCAGGAATTTATGAAGAGTTTCTTTTTCGTGTGCTTCTTATAGCGGGGATTTCGGGTATTCTAGGTTTTATATTTCAATGGTCAGAAAAAATGAAAAATGGAATGGCCATGGTTATTGCTGCGGGTATTTTTTCATCTTTCCATTTTATTGGTGAATATGGTGATTATTTTTCATTCAATATTTTTATGATTAGATTCTTGGCTGGAATCGCATTAGGTTCACTTTACTTTTTACGTGGATTCGGAATCACCGCATGGTCGCATGCTATTTATGATTTAATTGTTCTCACTCAAATGACAACACAACATGGAAATTCTTTTTAAATTTTATGATGAAAATGTTTAAATATTTTATCTGTATCATTTCAATCTGTGTATTAAAAGCTGATCTTTCTCATGGAAGATTGTCCATCATTCCTGAATATGATCAAAATAGAGTTACGATTTTATTTAGTGGTCACCGGACAGATCAATTCAATCAAGAGCTGTTTTTATTTTCTGTTCCACATGATGTTGATTCAGTTTCCCTGATTAGTACTAACTCGGACGGAGGATTGGAATTCATCACAGAGTTGACAATGGAAAAGAATGGACTCAAATGGGTAAAAGTTTCTAAAGATATGATTGAATTCGCCTACATGATTAATTCGTCTAAATATGAAAATTCAGGTGAACGAAATTTTGAATATGAAATTTCCTTCTCAGAAAAGGTGCAGAGTCTCAATCTGGAAATTCAACAACCACTTTCAGCTGAAAATTTTTCATATACAGGATTCAATGGGGAAACCACCGACGATGCTCATGGACAAATAAATCATACAGTAAAATTAGAGTCAATTGACGCATTTCAAAAGCGACTCATTTCGTTTTCCTATTTAAACCCACGTGGATTAACAACACGAGGTGTTTTGGCAGACCTCATGAATTTGTCACAACAAAAAGAATCTACGGATGTCCCGAGAAAAAAAATAAAACGTCACAAACTTTATAGTTGGGAACCCATAATTGCTTTAGGGATTGTTACCTTATTCATTGCATTGATACTGTTTAAAAACCGTAATCATCAACTTAAGCATCATAACCATTGTTCACAGTGTGGACAACAATTAAACTCGGCAGACAAATTCTGTGCAGAGTGTGGAGAAAAAACTTAATGTTTCCTGTTCTATTTGAAATTGGCCCCATCACAATCTATTCCTTTGGCTTTATGCTGGTGATGGCTTTTTACACAACTTACTTTCTATTAAATTATGATTTACAAAGAAAAGGCTATCAAGAAAAGTTAGCTTCAGACATGATTTTCTGGGCCGCCATTGGTGGCATATTGGGATCGAAAATTTATTATCTTTTAGAAAACCTGGATCAAGTTATTCAGGATCCATTTGGCATGATTTTTAGTGGATCGGGGTTAGTGTTTTTAGGAGGCCTTATGGGCGGAACATTAGCGGTAACCATCGTTTTAAGAAAGAACGATTTACCGTGGCTAACTTTTGCAGATATTGTGGCGCCTCTTCTTATTTTGGGATACGGAATAGGTCGAATCGGATGTTTCCTTGTGGGAGATGATTATGGTATTCCCACAACTTTACCATGGGGCGTTTCGTTTCCAGAAGGATTACCACCCAGCACATCCTCGGTTTTTTCTGCTTATTATCCTTGGATTGATATTTCGGGATTTGAATCGGGCGTATTATCCGTTCATCCCACTCAATTATATGAATTTACAGCGGCATTACTCATTTTCTTTTTTCTATGGAAACGGAGAAATGATGTGAAAATTGCTGGAAGTTTATTCTTCATATATTTGATACTTGCAGGATTGGAAAGATTCAGTGTGGAATTTATCCGGACCAATGAAAAGTATCTTTTTGACTTTTTCTCTGGCTCCCAAATTATTTCTATATTGATGATGATAATTGGAACTTATTTTTTATTAAACCCAATTATTACCAGCGAAAAAGATGCTTCGTAAATATGGCATAATATTTATTTTTTGGGCAAATGTTGGACTTGCTCAAGTTTCCGTGTCAATTGCTGAATATAGACCTTTCCCTGAAAAAATTGAATTACTGGGAATTGAACCGACTAAAGTTGGATGGTCTATTGCGAATAATTTATTACTCTTGGATGTGAATCACAGTGAATTGATTGAATTGTCATCATTTGGAGATGTAACTCTTTCCGGTGGATTTAACCAAAGATCCAGTTCCTTTAACGAACTTATTTGGATGGGACTTTCACCCAATGGAATTCAAGTTGTGGATCGACTCGAAAATAAAATCATAACGTTAGACTATCATTTGAATTCAATGGGTGAATCAAAATTGAATCGTCATATATTCCCAGAATTAGGCGCTTTGGATTCTTGGGGAAGATTATTCCTTTATTCCAGAACGTATAATGTTATTTTTTCGGTAGAACAGAAACGGTTGATTGAAACGCCTTTTATTGATTTAACTAAAGAATTTGGGAAATCAGCATGTCTTAAAGATTTAGAGGTAAACCAGGATGGAGAATTAGCTTTTTTGGATTGCGATGGAACAGTTCATATCTTTAATCGTTTGGGACAAGTCCAACTTTATTATCCATCTAAAATCGATAACGCTGAATTTTTGGTTCCTGTTCGACAAAGATGGTTTGTATTCAATACACAAGGCGAAGGAAGGTCCATTAAAACAAATGAAACGGTTACCATTCCCGTCGCCAGTTTACCCGTTGTGGATATTGCATCTTTAAATCGATCATTAGCCATCCTCTCTAATGACCATATCCTAATTTTGGATGTCAAATAAGACTCGGACTTTATTTAGCTTTTTAATTTATTCAACCTGTTCTGTCTTTGGGCAGGTTTCTTCTGCAGTTGATACAATCTTGTCAATTCCAGAAGATAATTCAATTCAATGTAGTCATTCATTTTTAATTGAATCATCTCTTTTTATTTTTCAGGATGGCTTACCTGTTCCGGTGAAATACATTGACCCAATTTTAGGAAGAATTATTCTCGATAAGAAAATAATAAATCCGCCTATTATTATTAAATATGATTATTTGTCAAATGGACTTCCATTAAAAATTGGTCCGAAATGGAAAATGCTACCGAAATTAGATTTTTCAAAAAAGAGTGAATCAAAATCAATCGTTTCTGTAAATAAAAAAAGTAGAAACGATGAAAGTAACATTTTCACATCCGGTCATATTTCAAGACAATTATCCATAACGCCATTGGGTGGTTCGGATTTTTCGGGTGGGCTTCAAATGCAACTGAATGGAAAGCTGTCTGAAGACATCCAAGTGAGTGGCGTTTTAACAGATCAAGCTTTACCAATCCAACCGGAAGGCGTCACGCGAGAGTTGGAAGATTTGGATAAAGTCTATTTTTCAGTTACACATTCTAAATTCAATATTAATGCGGGAGATATATTATATAAGCATAATAATATTAACAGAAAACTCGTAGGAATAAAAAATAACTTTAATACTAATAATTGGTCAGGATCAAGTGTTTACGGTGGATCAACTGGGGCTTATTCATCTATTGAAATAATGGGACGTGATGGTGATCAAGGACCCTATCAATTGGTGGGGAAAAATGGGAATAGTGATATAATTGTTTTATCTGGAACTGAAAAAGTTTGGGTAGATGGTCATGTATTGATTCGGGGATTAAATCATGATTACACCATAGATTATTCATCTGGAGAGATTCATTTTACGCCCAAAAACCTAATTCACTCTGCTTCACGAATTTTTATTGAATATGAATATTCTGATTTTCAGTATCAAAATAGTTTCACTGGCGGCTCACTTACAAAAGGACTTGGTAAAATAGGGCGTTTGAATTTTGGATTTTATAGAGAGTCTGATCAATTTCAGAAAAGTAATTGGGATCAAAATATTATAGATTCGTTATCTGCAATTTCCGCGACTGAATTGAAAACAAGTACAGCTATTTTTGATTCTCAAGGAGATTATGTTTTAGTTGGCTCAATATTTATTTATGATTTGTCAAAGTCGGAAAATTTGAATGATCGGTATTCTATAGCTTTTGAATTTGATCCGGATGGAAATTATCAACGTCAAATATCGAATAAAGGACAAATCTATTATGAGTATTTTGAGAAAAGCTCAGAACAATCGTTTCGTATTGACAGTTATAGTCCATATCGAACTATTTATGCACCCAAATCACAATCATATAGCTTCATTGGAAGTGATGTAAAAATTGGCAAACATGTTTCATTAAAAACGAATATTTCAGGAAGTGGTTTTTACCGAAATGTGCTTAATCAATCCTTGGAAAAAGAAAATGGATTTTCCCGTCGCTTTGATGTAACTATTGACTCTGTTGAGATTGGTCCTGGACGCTGGACTCTGTCCGTTTCGGATTGGGATAAAGGAGAAACCTATAAAGCTTTAGGAAGAGAAATTGATATTTTACAAACTCGAAACTGGAATTTGGATTCAACCATTCATAACGGCGTTCGAGAATCCCATATAAAAACAAAATATTCTATGATTGATATTGGAGAAACCGACTTTGATCTATCTCGATTAATTATGGGTGGAATTCAAAGGGAGCGGACAGAATTCACTCAAAAAATTTCATATCCTTTATTTAATCGATCATTTATAAAAATAAATTCAGTTAAAAAGGAGCGAAGCATTTTCAAAAGAATGGAGGGTAGAGCCGAAACTCATTTTTTTAAAATGTCACCATTTTTATCCTATTTAGTGGAGGAAGAATCTGAGCAGAGCCGATTTAAATATTCAGGTGTTGGATTTAATTTTAATCGAGATAATAAAAAGATTGAATCCGGCGTTAACTGGCGAAATGACGATTTTTGGGATAATGATTCATCCTGGAAAAAAGAATCTCAAGATATGATAGGATTCCTGAATTATTCATTCAAATCAAAAACCGGTTGGAAACAAGATGTCATATTTCAAAAAAGGATAAAATCATTTAACAATAATTTGAATTCATTTGATTATTCCTTGGCGCAAATTAATATTTCATTTTGGAAGCCCCTAAATCCAATTCGATGGGAAACTCGATATAAAATAGAAGAATCTCACTCGGAAGAAAGGGCAATTGTTTATGATTCTATTGGAACGGGATTAGGACAATATCGTTATGATCCAATTTTCAATACTTATGTTTCAGATCCAAACGGTGCATACATTTCTTATACTGTTCCCACGGGAAATCGAAATCCAAATACTGTTTTGAGTGGTATACAATCATTCGAATTGGATTTAGGGAAAATAAATGATTTCCCGAATGTTTTGATCCGAGGAAATTTAAGATTCGATTTTCGTGGGACAAAATCAACTCTAAGTAATGTGATAAATCCAACTTTATTGGATTCAACAATTTTCCGTTCCTTTTTAGATTCAAGATTAGACCTGATATATAATGGCGACAAACGGTTGGTGGTTTGGATCGAGAATCGCCATTCCCTAAATGGTTTAGATCCACGTGGTAACGATCTTGATCATTTGACCAAAATTGGGTTCGATATAAGTCAATCAGTTACAAAATCACTCTTAATTACGAATCAGTTAACCTTCCGAGAAATGGATGTTGAATCATCCATTTCGTCGTTACGAAATCGAGAAATAAAGGGAACTTGGAATGAAACAAAATTACAATTTCGATTTAACTCATTTATGGATTTAGACTTTGGAATAATAGGTGGAGTTGATGAAGGAATTCAGCAAGGGAATTCATTTCAGGCAAATGCCTTAGGATTCAAAATGGATGGGCGTGCTTTTCTGAATAAAATGGGACGATTTCAAACTGGAATCAGTTGGGTGAAAGCAAGCGAAAATAATGATGCAGAATTTCTTCCACCGGAAGCATTAAATGGATTCCCAATAGGAAGCAGTTTCCGGTCAAATACCCGCGTACAATATTTTCTGAATCAATCTGTCTCTATGATTTTTTCCATGACAACAATTCATGATGATCGATATGATAATTACGTCACTTTTCAGGGAGAAATTCGTGCGAATTTCTAACGTAATTATAATCGTTTCATTCGGTTGGATTTGTGGACAAAACATTGAGATAAAATCTTTAAACCCTAATATTGTTACAGATACACTATTTTCAATATTAGAATCAGATGAGAATCTTTCAACAGAATTCCAATTAAAATTCTATTCTATTGAATCAAACCAGTCAATGTATAAAAGAGTACATGTTGAGCAGAGTTTAGATTCGATTATTTTTTCAGGGTTAGATAATTTTCGTCCGTCATTTTCAAAACGATTAAAAACTCCATTTCAAAATACAAATGTGGGTGAAGGATTCTCAAAGATCGGAAAAACTATATTTCATCGTTATTATTTCTTAAACGGTCTGCCACAGATAAAATATGGACTTTTTGATCAAGAAAAATTGGGAGCTATTATCCATTTTAGACCAGATTTTCAAAGCAACTTTTCAGGTCTATTCGGTGTAAGTCAAAATAAAGAAGATTGGGATATTACTGGCGAAATAAACTTCCATCTTGAAAACTTGATGCAAACAGCAGGGATGATAGATCTAAAATGGAAACGGGTTGATTCCTTGTCTCAATTAATCAAATTTCAGATAGTTGAGCCTCATCCGTTAGGAATCGACTTTGGTATTGATTTTCAGTATCATCACGAATTGATTGGTGGCTACTATACATTCATCGAAAAAAAATCTCTTTTAAATATTTATTTACCGTGGGAAGCACAATCAAAAATTGGGATAATTTCCGGTGTCACAACTCCCACACTAAATGGTGAATTAAATGGGTATAACAAAATTGCTTTCAAAGCATTTTCGTTTTCATTATTACGTGATTCTAGAAATGAAAGATTATTACCAAATCGTGGTCAATTTTATCGTGTGGATATGGATCTAGGATTACAGGATAAATCCACTTTTTTAAAAAGCAAATTTGATTATCAATATTATCATTCACTTAAATCAAAAGTGCATGTTTTTTTTCAATTGCGTTTAAACAATATTCATGATTTTGAAAAACCAGTTCCAAAATCACGATATATGTTTTACGGTGGAACATCGACTTTACGTGGTTATAAAGAACAATCATTTGCTTCTCCAAATTTTCAAATAGCAACTTTAGAATTTGGTTTTCAACCGGTTCGAGAATTTGAAGGAAAAGTATTTTTAGATGGTGTATTGGATGAAACTGTTGAAGGTGAACCATTAAAATATGGTTATGGATTTGGAATAACCCAAATTAATAAGAATACGCTTATTCAAATAGAATATGCTCTGTCAAAAGAAGGTGGAATAAATGACGGTAAACTTCATATTAAATGGGTGTCTCGATTGTAGTAATAGAAAGAAACTCTGATTAATTTTCGCTATGATTATTCTAAATAAATTAAGATCAATCATTATCCTTCTCATGATAGTTTTCTGTGGAAGTTGCGACTCTAAACGGGAAGCCTTAGGCGCAAGTAATGAAATTCGAGTTATTTGTTCTGAATTAGATAAACCGGTCATTCGCGATTATCTTAGTTCCATATTTACAGATACACTTTTTACACCAGAACCTGAACCTTATTATTATTTAAAATTTTCAGATCCATTAGTTTATAATGAGCTCAATGATCAATCAAAAGTTGTGGTGGCGGCTGTAGCTCGAGATGAAGGAAACTCAGGGTATCAATTAGTTAAAAAATTATTACCACCCAATCAATTCAAAGAAACAGAATTGGGTGATCCTGTAATTTTGGCTAAAGATGTGAATGCTCGAAACCAATTATTTATGATTATAAACGCAATGTCTGTGGAACAACTTTTTGCAACAGTTGAATCGAAAAAGGACTTTATTAGGAAACAGTTTTATGATCTATTTGTGGAACGTCAAAGCCGATATATTTTTGGAGATGATCGTAATAAAAAGCTGGAAGATTCACTCAAAACTGAATTTGGTTGGTCAATGAAAATCCCGTGGGGATGGACTAAGATTAAAGCGAATTTCGATTCACAATTTGTTTGGTTAGGCGCTGAAATGCCATTTCAATGGATAGGCATTGGATGGGAAGATGGAAACTTAGTGGAAAATGAATTGGAAGCCGGAGAATATATTTGGGACTGGCCAAAATCTCATTATGGGTTTATCCAATTTCATGATTATAAATTCAAGTTAAATCAAACACCTTATGGGAATTCCAACGCTTTTCGAGCTGACGGTATTTGGGAAACAATTAATGTTAAAGAAGCAAAGGGTGGCCCTTTTAGGTCTTATGTTTTCTACGATGAAAATAATGATAAAACCTACCATATTAATTATTTAATTCATCATCCCGGCAACGATAAATCAATTTTCATGCGGAAATTAGATTTGGTTGTAAAAACATTTAAAATTGAGTTTGAATGAAAATTTTAATTACAGGTGCTTTTGGACAATTAGGAATTGCTTTAAGTCAAAAATTGCAGGAACAACATGATATTTGTCGAACTGGGAGAAATATTCCAAGCGGTGAAACTGGAATTACTTTGGATATCCAAAACCAAATTATAGTAAAAAATGTCATTGATGTTGTTCAACCAGATTTGATAATCAATCTTGCAGCCATGACGAGTGTAGATGGCTGTGAATCAAATCCCAACCTTGCAAAAGAAATTAATATTGCTGGCGTTCAACATTTATGTGATTCATTTAACGGCAAAATAATCCAATTTTCCACAGATTATGTTTTTGATGGAGAAAATGGTCCGTATTTTGAAGAAGATGCCGTTTGCCCAATATCTATTTATGGTGAAACTAAATTAGCTTCCGAACGTATTTTACTAAACCACAATCCTAATCATTTAGTGATTCGGGGCAATGTCATTTATGACGATTCTTCCACAACAAAAGCCAGCTTTTTGAATTGGGTCGTGAATTCATTAACCAATCAAAAAGAAATTAATGTTGTAGATGATCAAATTAATAATCCAACATGGACAAAATCATTAGCAGATGTATCTTCACTTTGTATTAACAATAATCTTTCGGGCATCGTGCATTGGGGAGATGCGGATTATTTAAATCGATTTGAGTTCGCAAAAAAAATAGCTGAAAAATACGAATTGGATTCAAAATTGATTTCTCCAATTACTACTAAAGCATTGAATCAACCAGCACCAAGACCCTTGAAATCGGGTTTAAAATCTGATAAGTTAGTTGAAGTTTTGAATGTGGTTCAACCATCCATTGATGATTGCCTTAATGCCATTTTACAAAAGAAAAATTAAATGAAAACGCTCATCATTTCGCCCACGTATAATGAATCCAAAAATATAAAAAGTTTGGTAGAGCAAGTTTTAGGACCTAATCCAAACTTTCATTTATTGGTGGTGGACGATAATTCTCCTGATGGAACTGCAGCAAAAGTGAGAGACCTTCAAAAAATGTACCCCACTCTTTATCTTGAAGAACGGCCTGGAAAAATGGGGCTCGGAACAGCTTACATTTTTGGGTTTAAATGGGCTCTGAAAAATGACTACGAAGCCATCGTTCAAATGGATGCAGATTTGTCCCATGATCCCAAGGATGTTCCGATACTTGTAGGGCAATTGGCGGAAAATGATTTAGTAATTGGGAGTCGGTACATTAACGGTGTGAGTGTTGTCAATTGGCCCATCAGCCGCTTGATTTTGAGTTATGGTGCTAATATGTATTCCCAGATTGTAACAGGAATGCCCATCAATGATGGGACGGGTGGATTTAAAGCATGGCGCTCATCCTTGTTAAAGCAAATTGATTTCAATAAAATCAGATCTCAAGGCTATTCTTTCCAAATTGAAATGAATTTTCGCGCTTGGCGAAAAGATGCTCGGATCAAGGAAGAACCGATAATTTTTCATGATCGAACTATTGGCGAATCTAAAATGTCAAAATCTATTATGTATGAAGCAATCTGGATGGTGTGGCGACTACGGATTTGGAAAATATTTGGATGGAATTAAAGCCTGAATGAAGGCATCTGTTTGTATTGTGAATTTAAATGCCCGAAAGCATTTGGGTCTGTGCATTGATTCATTAAATACTGCTTTGGATGGATACGCATCTGAAATCATTTTGGTGGATAACAATTCCCATGATGGTTCTGTAGAATATATCCAATCCAACTATCCGGTAGTATTTCTTATCCAAAACTCGAGAAACGAAGGATATACAAAAGCCATGAATCAAGCTTTGCATCAGGCTGAAGGCGATTACATTTTCATTTTGAATCCCGATTCTCGTTGTGATGCATACTCTTTAGCTAAACTTATTGATTTTATGGAATCGGATCCGTCCATTGGGATTTGTGGTCCAAAAGTCTTGAATGAAGATGGCTCATTTCAAAAATCATGTCGGCGTGGCATCCCGCGCCCCCAAGCTGTTTTTTCTTATTTTTTAGGTTTATCAAGCCGATATCCGAATGATACACGATTCACTGGATACCATTTAAATCATTTAGATGAAAATGAAATCAATGAGGTGGAAGCTGTTTCCGGTTCATGTTGCATTGTGAAAAAGGAAGTGTTTGAATCAATTGGATTATTGGACGAACAATTTTTTGCTTATCAAGAAGATTCTGATTTTTGTTTTCGTGCTAAAAAGGGTGGGTGGAAAATAATGTATAATCCAATTTCTATAATGACTCATATTGGTGGAAAAGGTGGCGCTGATTCAGTTCCATTTAGGGCTATTTTTGAATGGCATAGATCATATTATTTATTATATCAAAAACATTTTTCATCAGATTATTCTAGACCATTCAATCTTTTCTATTCAGCTATTATGTTTTGTAAATTAATCTTTGCTGAAGGGAAATATTTACTAAGTCATTAGATGGAAAATTTCGCACAACTTGAATATGTAATGCTATTGCTTATGGGGAGTATTATTCTGGCAGTTGGACTCTCATGGATTAGTATAAAATTCGCTCCCTATATTGGATTGATGGATATCCCGGGTAGTGCTGAGCATAAAAATCATCACAATCCTGTTCCACTTGTGGGTGGAATTGTTCTCATGGATACATTTATTGTTATGCTTTTGTTGACTGGAATGTGCGATGAACCTCGTATTTGGGCTATAATAATATCTAGTTTGATAGTAGGATTGGTAGGCTTGTTGGATGATTTTATACATTTAACAGCCATCCCCAAATTATTGGGTCAAACGTTTGCTGCCGTCATTTTAATCTATTTAGGCGTTAAGGTTCAATTTTTTGATTCACCTGAATTTCTAATACAATTGGATGATCCAATGAGTCATTGGATGAATCTATTATTAACGATACTTTGGCTTGTAACCGTAACAAATGCATTTAATTTTATTGATAGTATGGATGGTTTAGCTGTTGGGTTATCGGGTGTTTCTAGTGGATTTTTCTTAATGATTTCATTAGTGACGGGACAAACAGAACTTGCATTTTTATGTACCATAATTTTGGGAATCTCAATCGCACTTTATTTATTTAATTCTAGGCCAGCCAGCCTTTTCCTTGGAGATTCAGGCGCTCAATCTTTAGGATTTTTATTGGCAGCGGCTGCAATAATTTATGAACCAAAAACCGGGTCTCAGGCATCAACATGGTTTGTGCCAATTCTTGTATTTGCGATTCCATTATTCGATATGGTTTTAGTTGTTTTTTCTCGATTGAAACGTGGTAAAAAAATACATAAAGCATCTCAAGATCATACATACCACCGATTAGCACAAAGAGGAATCCCCATCCATCATGCAGTTTTGATAATGCACGGCGCATCACTCATTTTAAGTATGGTTGGGTTTTTATGTCTAAATTTACCGGTTGTTTATGCAAATTTAATTTTTGCTCTCATCCTATTTTTAGGGTTGAGCGCTTTCATAGAATTGGATCAGGATTATACTTAATTAAAAAATAAATTATGTCAAAATTTTATCTCGAATTTGAAAAGCCCGTCCAAGAATTAGATAACAAAATCATAGAATTAGAATTATCAAATGATCCAAATCAATCCGATATTAATTCTATTCAGAAATTGAAAGAAAAGCGTTTTGGATTGATTGAAAAAAATTATTCTGGTTTATCTCGGTGGCAACGTGTTCAATTAGCGCGTCATCCAAACCGACCTTATTCATTAGATTATATTAATTTCTTTTCTCCGGAATTTATTGAATTACATGGTGACCGTTATTTTATGGATGATCCTGCCGTTGTGTCTGGATTGGGGAAGTTAGGAGATAAAAAAGTCGCTTTTATTGGACAACAAAAAGGCCGAAACACCAAAGAAAACCTTCACCGGAATTTTGGAATGATGCGCCCGGAAGGGTATCGCAAAGCCTTACGCATAATGAAATTAGCAGAGAAATTCAATCTTCCCGTTATTACGTTTATGGACACGATTGGGGCTTACCCTGGAATTGGTGCTGAAGAAAGAGGCCAAGGAGAAGCCATTGCTAGGAATCTTTTAGAAATGTCTGGACTTCGAGTTCCGATTGTGAGCGTTGTCATTGGCGAAGGTGCAAGTGGTGGGGCATTGGGAATTGGCGTGTGTGACAGAATGCTTATGTTAGAAAATACATGGTATTCTGTTATAAGTCCTGAAGGTTGCGCTTCAATTTTATATCGGGATGCGAAAAAGGCAGATGATGCTGCAGAAGCATTAAAACCCACACCAAAAGATTTGATGGAAATTGGTATATGCGACCGAATAATTTCTGAGCCCAATGGTGGAGCTCATCGAGATTTTGTAGCTGCTGCAAATGAATTAAAATCCGCATTATTAGATGAGTTGGAGCAATTATCTAAAATTGTACCGGAAGATTTCTTAGAAAATCGAATTCAGAAATATGATAAACTTGGCTATTTTCAGGAAAATGCATGATCCGGTTTGATTATCCTGTCAAAGTTTATTATAAAGATGTAGATCAAATGGGAATCGTTTATTATTCCCGATATTTTGAATATTTTGAAGCAGCTCGAACTGAATTATTTAACTCAATTGGATTAGATGTTACAACGATTGAGAATCAGGGGATTTATTTACCGGTAATCACCAGCCATTGCGATTATAAAAAAGGTGCAAAATTTGAACAAGAAATTATTGTTGAAACATCCATATCAGAATTACCAAAAGCTCGATTGAAAATCGAATATTTCGTTCACCCGAAAATTAGGGAACAAACATTGGTCACCGGATATACAATTCATGCATTTATGAAAAAATCTGGTCGACCCACAAAGGTTCCTGAAATAATTTTAAAAACCTTAAAAGAAAAAATGGAAACAATATGAAAAATAAATTTTGTTTAACACTCATTGGACTCATGCTCTTTGGATGTGCCAAGGATGAACCTTATGCATGGAACAAGGATATCCCTTTTGCAACCATTTTAGCTCAAACAGGAGAAAAACTTGTCTTAATGGATTTTGAAACCGAATGGTGAAGCTGGTGTAAGCGGCTGGATGCCGATACATATTCAGACAAAGCTGTCAAATTATTCGCAAATAAAAATCTAACCAGTATGAAAATTGATGCTGAAAAAGGTGATGGCATCGATTTGGCAAAACGATTTGGTGTACGTGGATTTCCAACGATAGTATTTGCAAACGCTAAAGGTGAAGAGATCGACCGAATCGTAGGCTATTTGCCACCGGAACCCTTTTTAATTCAACTGGAACGAATTAAATCGGGAAAAAATACGTTACCTGCATTATTGCGAGATTTTCAATTAAACCCCAATAAATTTAGTACTCTTTTCAAATTAGCAAAGAAATATGAAGGTATGGATGATCCAGGTTCCGCCAAACGAATGGTGAATGCTATCTTGGCAGCAGGAACGGATTCTGCCGGAACTGCCAAATTCTTCTCTATTTTATATGAAGCGAGAGAAACACGAGATCCAGCAATATTAATTGCTTATGCGGATGAAAATTCTGAAAGTGAAAATTCCATCAATGCATTGCAAGAAGCCATGTATTTCGTAAGACGAAGAGGCACTGATCCTGCTTTGGAAGCCAATTTATATGTCCGTGTCGTCCATGGAATGAAAGAACCTAACCCAGGGGCAATGAATGGATTTGCATGGCGAATGTCAGAATTAGACTTAAATCTTGATCTTGCCTTAGACAAAATTTCATGGGCCATCGACAATGAAACAGATGAAAAAAACAAATATATGTATTTGGATACCAAAGCAGAAATTTTGTGGAAATTGGATCGTACAGAAGAGGCAATTTCAGAAATAGAAAAATGTATCTCTTTTAATTCTGAAGATAAATATTACAAAGAACAATTAGAAAAATTTCAAAAATCTCTGAATCCTGCTTAATTAGCATTTTATTTTGCAATAAAACCTCACCTGTTATGCAGGTGCTTTATTATTTATTAATTAAATAAACAGCAATAATTGCCAAAATTCCACCTAAAAGGGTTGTCATAATGAGCGGTTCGTCTAGATAATACATAGCAAAACCCATGGCTGTTAAAGGGACTGTAAAAATATAAGCACTGGCCTTTTTTGGGCCTAATTCAACAGATGCCAGAAAATAGACAGATGTGCCAAATGCCATGGCTCCAGTTGCTAATAAAATCAAATTGAGCCAAAAAATGAAATCAAATTGGAATACATCTAAAATGGGTTCGTTTATTGCAAGTGCGAAACTGAGTAAAATTGAAAATGCAAAACTCCAAAAGCTATAAGGAATAAATGAAATTACCTTTTTGGATTTGGATGTTATTAGGGTAACCGAAACCCATGAAAAGGATGCCATAATAAAATAAAAATTTCCGGTTTGGAACAAAAGTGTCATATCCATTTCCCATAGGCGAATAATTAAAGCTCCGCCAACGAATCCAAGGGCTAACCCAACTAAATCATTTCTATAGAGAATCCCACCCAAAAAAAGTCCTGAAATTAATGAAGTCATTATTGGATTCAATGTAGTGACCAAAACGCCGCCAGCACCAGCGAGCCCTACTTGAGTTCCTTTAAAATAGAAATAATTGTATAAGGTCAAAAAAAATGTATTTAGGATTATATAATAAAAACTTTCTCGATTGATTTTAAATGAATGTCCCTTCCACCAGACAATGGGAGCAAAGGAGATGGTGGCAATAAAGAATCGCCAAAACATAATTAATGGCGCATCACCATAAGATCCTAGGATTTTGGCATTTGTCCAGGAGAGTCCCCATGTAACCATAGCCAAAATCATCAGAAGTGTAAGATGATATTCTTTTAATTTTCCGTTTAACAATTAATCACACCAAAGAATAGCAATGTATTGAACCCCGATTTTTGTTATGTTTCTTTCGGAATTACACCAATTATTACATTCTAAAAACAGGGGAATTTGTATCAGAAATTGGATTATTTTTTATAGCTTTAAGCGCTTGAATTAATATACGCCGAGTGTCCGTAGGTTGTATCACACCATCATCCCATAATCGAGCACTGGCATAATATGGATGGCCTTCTTTTTCATATTTTTCAAGAATAGGTTTTTTTAGAGATTCCAATTCATCTTGAGTCATTTCGCGACCTTCAGATTTCAATTGTTCATTTTTGACGGTTGCCAACACATTCGCAGCTTGGTCGCCACCCATGACAGAAATTCTAGAATTTGGCCACATCCACATAAATCGGGGTTGATAGGATCTGCCACTCATAGCATAATTTCCTGCTCCGAAACTTCCACCAATTACAACGGTAATTTTAGGAACGTTAGCCGTAGCCACTGCTTGAACCATTTTGGCTCCATCTTTCGCAATGCCACCCGCTTCGGCTTTTTTCCCCACCATGAATCCGGTAATATTTTGAAGAAAGAGTAATGGGATTTTTCGTTGTCCACAAATTTCGACAAAATGGGCACCTTTTAAAGCAGTCTCGCTAAATAAAACGCCATTATTCGCCACAATTCCAAGAGTCTCGCCACCGATTTTACAGAATCCGGTTACCAATGTTTTACCATAGTCAGATTTGAATTCTTCAAAATTGGATTCATCTACAATTCGTGCAATAATCTCATGGACATCAAATGGTGTTCTATGACTTTTTGTAAGAACGCCAAATAATTCATCTTGAGCATAAACAGGCTCATTATAGTCAATATTTATTGCTGCCGGTTTTGGAAAATGATTCAGAATTCCACGGATTTTTTCTAAAGCATCATTATCGTTCTCTGCAAAATGATCTGCCACTCCACTAAATCGAGTATGAAGGCGTGCGCCACCCAATTCTTCAGATGTTGCCGTTTCGCCGATTGCTGCTTTAACCAAAGGTGGTCCACCAAGAAAAATTGTACCCGTTTTATTTACAATGATCGCTTCATCACTCATGGCAGGAACATAGGCCCCCCCGGCTGTACAAGACCCCATCACAGATGCAATTTGTGGAATACCGTCTGCACTCATTCTGGCTTGATTATAAAAAATTCTCCCAAAGTGATCTCTGTCAGGAAAAACTTCATCCTGCTTTGGCAAAAATGCACCACCACTATCAACAAGGTAAATACAAGGAAGGCGATTCTCAAACGCGATTTCTTGGGCCCGTAAATGCTTTTTAACAGTCAAAGGGTAGTAAGTCCCGCCTTTTACTGTTGCATCGTTAGCAACAACGATACAGGCGTGTCCTTGGATAGTAATAATTCCCGTAATAACTCCCGCAGCAGGGACGGAGTCATCGTAAACTTCAAAAGCTGCCAATTCAGAAAATTCAAGAAAATTTGTATTGCCATCTTTCAGATTATTGATTCGTTCTCTCGCAGTGAGTTTTCCACGCTTATGATGTTTCTCAATTCGATGAGGTGGACCCATTTCCCGAACTTTTTCCAGTACGGATTTTAAATCATCAGATAAAGCTTTATGATGTTCATAATTGGATTTATATTTTTCTGAAGATGTATCAATTCTTGTCTCAATCTTCGCCATGAGTAACAGACTCCTTGTTAACAATATTTTGAATAAAGTTTGTAGCTTTTTCTAATTTAATTTTATCGATTCCGGTTTCAAAGCCCATCAAATCACATAGTGAAACAATCTTTTCAGATGCAATATTTCCGGAACTTCCCTGTGCATAAGGACACCCACCGATTCCACCCGTTGAGCTATCAAATGTAGTTAATTCAAATTCCATAGCTGCTTTTATATTTTCTTTGGCTAAGTCAAATGTGTCATGCATATGAAGTGCAAAATGGGCAGGATCCCATCGGTTCAATATTTTTTCCAATGAATATCGAACTTCGTCGGCAGTCGCTTTTCCGATAGTATCCCCCAAAGATATTTCCTGAATCCCTAAATCAAATAATTTCGCAATAATATCCATCACTTTTTCTGTTTTGATTGATCCTTCATACGGACAATGCCACACGGTAGAAATATATCCCCGTACACGAATCGAATGTTTTTCCCAAAGTTCCATCATTTCATTAAATCTGAGAATGGATTCATCAATGGAGCAATTTATATTTTTCTTTGAAAATGTTTCGCTGGCTGCTGTAAAAACAGCCACAGAATTGTAATCTGATTTTATAGCATTTTCCAATCCGCGTAAATTCGGAACGAGCGCAGTATATGTTATTGAATCATTTCGATCAATTTGAGTGGAAACATCTTCGGAATCAGCTAATTGTGGAATCCATTTTGGGGAAACAAAACTCGTTACTTCGATTTCTTGAAATCCAGCGTCTGTTAACAAATCAATGTAAATTACCTTATCCTCTGTAGAAATGGTTTGGTCTATATTTTGTAATCCATCTCTGGGACCGACTTCAACAATCTTAATTGATGATGGCAATGATGTCATTTTAGTCCTTAATCCAGTTTGGTTTTCTTTTTTCAAGAAATGCGGATAATCCTTCCTGGCCTTCTTCACTGGCGCGTATTTCTGCAATCACATTAGCAGAATCTTCAGATGGCATATTTCTTAAATATTCTTTGAATTTCGCTTGAGAAATTGGGCCACCTTTTAATACTTGTTTTATAATATGATCTGTCATCATAACTATTTCATTTTCTTTTACAGAATAATGGATTAATCCAATTTTTTCAGCGAAGGTTGCATTAAATCTTTCACCGGAAATTCCAAGAGCACGAAACCAGGATTTACCAATTTTATTTTCTGCATAAGGAGCAATGACGGCAGGTATCAATCCAATAAGAACTTCAGAAAGGGAGAAGATTGTTTTTTCTTCTGCGATCACTATATCACATACACAACATAATCCAAATCCACCACCGAAAGCATGACCGTGGACTACGCCTAAAATGGGTTTGGAGCAGTGATCAATGGATTGATACATCTCCGATAAAAGTCGAGTTCCCACAATATTTTGTTCTCGGGTTTGCCCACCGGAATCTTTCATCATTTGGAGATCGGCACCGGCTGAAAAGGATGGTCCAATTCCTTCTAAAATAACGAGTCTGACTTCGTCTAAAGTGGATAGGAGATTGAAACAACTTTTTAAATCTTCCATCATGGTTTCATTCATGGCATTTCGTGCATCAGGGCGATTTAAAGAAACGGTTGCCATAGATGATTCAATTTTTAGATCAAGTGTAAAATAAGTCATAATATTTAAAATTTTAAGGGGGTCAATTTAGGGAATTTCAAGGTCATGACTATTCTAAAAACAAAAAAGGTACGTTGCCGTACCTTTTTTGTAATCAAAATAAATAAATGAACCTTTGTGGATATAGTGGCGAAAATTTATTTAGAAATAAAAGTTCCGATTGTCAACAATATCAGCATTCGTTTTAAGGTCGTCTAACCAAGCTTGGAAGTATTGATTTTGTTTTCGGTTAAAAATTGTTTTTCGTAAAGATTCTTTTTGTACTTCGAATTCAGTTGAGTCAAATGCTGTAACTTTTTTTAATTCTAAAATGGCATGTCCACGACCGGTTTCTATTGGGCCGAGAATATCCCCCGGATCGGCAGCTAAAAGTGCGCCCGTTACAAAATTACTTCTCCCAATGGATGTAAATCCTTGAGATAATGTTTTTACTTCGTCTTTAATTCCATCTAATTCATCATCCGAATCAATGACGGAATTCAATCCCAATTCTTGACTGGAAATTTTCACCAATAATTTATTGGCTTTTTCAAGAGTCGCAGCCATGACTTTGGCTTTTTTTAAAGATCCTTTTAGTTCATTCTCAACATCTTCGAAAGATTTAAGTCCGGGTTCAATTACTTTATCTAAAGTAAAGATAGCAAAATTTTGATCATTTTCAATAATATTCGATACATCACCGGTTTTACTATTAAATGCAAAACGAACACCTGCCCGAAGTCCACCTAATCCACGGATGGAAAAACTGTCTTGAGTTAATTTTTCATGAGAATTTGAGTTGAGACCATGTTCTTCAACCGCCAATGCAAATCCATTATCCTGAGCATCATAACTAAAAAGTGTTGCTTCTCTTTTCATGTTAGACAAGGTTGTAGGGCTGATCTCAATTTTCAATAGGATATGAGATGCTAAAACTAAATCTTTGCCATTCTCAGTTTTTTTATCTTGGACATGAATAATATGGAATCCAAAATTTGATTTAATAGGTTTGAGAATATTCCCTTTTTTTGCCGCAAATGCAGCTTTGTCAAATTCTTTAACCATTTGACCTTTTCCAAACCAACCAAGATCACCGCCATTTGTCCCAGCATTTCCTGGATCCATAGAATACTCGTTTGCAAGTGTTGAAAAATCTTCACCTTCATTTGCCCGTTCATAAAGTGCAGTAGCAAGTTTTCTTGTTGAAACAGTATCATCTTTTGATGGACTCTTTTTCCAATTGACATAGGAAACGGATCTGAGTTCGTCATGTGAAAAATCAACTTTAGTTTTTTCATATTCTTCTCGAAGATCTTCATCAGTAGGATTCGTTTCTTCGGTCGGAACTTTTGCAGACGTAACATGAATTCCTGAAACGGTGTATTTTACATTTTTTTTAGAAAATTCATTTTTCACATCCCGGATAGAAATAATAATACTTTCATCTAAAAATTTTTGAAGTTTGAAATTAGGGATATAAGTTGATTTCATAAAATTTTCAATTGGAACCCATTCGTCGCCTTGTGGGCTAGATAAAGCTGTTTTGTATTTAGTCCAATCAAATACACCTTCAGTTTGAAAATTTGGATTTTGCTGAAGAAACGGTGGAGGGTTGTTTTCTAAATGAAATATCACTTCGTCGTCAGACGCAGATATATTCAATCGATCTACTTCCTGAGAAACTAGAACATCTTGTAGCATATTATCCCAAGCAGTATTGCGAGCTCGCTGGACTTGAAAATCACTTATTTTCTGGCCGTTTGAACGAGCCTGCTCAATTTGTTGGGTAACCAATTGATTAAAATAATCCGGAGATATATCCTGGCCATTGATTTGAGCAATGGTCGTCCGAGGATCTACATTGCCAGCTAAAATATCTATTACATTTGCACCACCGACGAGTCCGCCGATAGTCATACTTAATATGAACATTGCAAGCAATGCCCACAACACGACATGCATTTTTTCACGCATGGCAGTCATTAGTCCCATAAAGGTTCCTTCATTATAATAATGATGATAAAAATTGAAATTATACCGTAGAAAACGGCGGGCAAATTTATGTTAGGGTAATTGATGAAACAATGAGCAAGACGGATGTATCTTTCAAGCTCTATTATGACTGATTGCCAATCAATATTCGTTACAAAACATGGTTCGCCAGATGTTTTGCAGTTAAAACCGGACAAACTCGACGAGCCGAAAGCAGGTGAAGTCTGTGTAAAAATTAAATATTCCGGAATTAATTTTGCAGATATTATGAGCCGTATGGGATTATACCCTACTGCACCGAATCCACCTTTTGTACCTGGGTTTGAAATAGCTGGGCTTGTTGAGAAGTCTGGAGATGATTCCACAAAAACCTTAATTGGGAAGGCAGTTGTTGGTTTATCTCGAAATCATGGATATTCCACTCATGCCAATGTCCCTATTGAACAATTATTTTTTTTAGATGAAAAATGGTTGGATATTGCAGCAGCCGTTCCAGTTAATTATTTAACAGCTTATTTCATGATGATACATCAGGCGGCCATCCGGGAAGATGAAACAATTTTAATCCACGGAATTGGAGGCGGTGTGGGAATTGCTGCTCTCCAACTTGCTCAACATTTCGGAGTTAAAATTATTGGTACCTGTTCCGGATGGAAACATAATCAGATCCGTGATATGGGTGTGGAACACTTAATTGATTATAGAACGGAGAACTTTAAAGAAAGAGTGTTAGTCTTAACAGACGGAAAAGGTGCCGATGTCATTATTGATTCTTTGGGTGGCAAAGCTTTGAAAGAAAGCTATGGATGTTTGGCTGAATTTGGCCGTTTAATTTCTTATGGATTTAGCAAAGCTGCACCGGGAACAAAAAAGAATATTTTAAAAATAATTCCTGAATATTTGGGTATGCCAAAATTTAATCCTATGCATCTCATGACGAAAAATAAAGGCGTATTTGGATTTCATCTTGGCTTAATTCAACATCGACAAGATTTGGTTAAAAAATATGGAACGTTATTATTGAAATGGTTAGATGATGGAATTATTTCTCCAAAAGTGGATGCTGTTTTTTCTTTAGAAAAAGCCGCTGAAGCGCATCAATATATTTCAGATAGAAATAATTTTGGCAAAGTGCTCCTTATGGCAAATGAATGACAATCGCCCAAATTGAGACAGACGTCATTTCTTGTCGGAAATGCCCCCGACTTGTAGAATTCCGAGAAAAAATTGCCAGAGAAAAACGGAAATCATATTTAGATTGGAATTATTGGGGGAAGGCTGTCCCAGGTTATGGAAGTCCCAAAGCAAAACTGATGATTCTTGGGCTTGCGCCCGCCGCTCATGGAGGAAATCGAACAGGAAGAGTTTTTACCGGAGATAAATCAGCTGATTTTTTATTTAAATGTCTTCATTATGTTGGATTGGCAAACCAAGCAAAATCAGATCATCGAGAAGATGGATTAAAACTAGATGCTTATATAACTGCTGCTGTAAAATGTGTTCCGCCTGGTGATAAACCCACAGCTGAAGAAAAAGACACTTGTGAATCTTATTTGTCAAGAGAGTTTGAGAGTTTAAAAAACCTTAAGATTGTTTTAGCTTTAGGGAAAATAGGCTTTGATTCTTGTTTGAAACTTGTAAGAAAAACCTATCCATTCAAAATGAAAGAATTCAAATTTGGACATGGAGTAAGATATGAATTACCAAATGGCTTAATATTATACGGCGCATTCCATCCGAGTCCAAGAAACGTAAATACAAAAAAGTTAACCTTCGAAATGATGGTTGATTTTCTTGAAACAGTTAAAGGAGAACTTTAATAGTGAAATTAATTAAGATCTGTCTATTAATTGTCATGATTAAACCCGTTTTGGCTGTATGGCTGAGTTATGAAGAAGCGGTCTTAAACTCACCCTTCAAAATTGCTACCTTGGGATTGACAATTCCAGTGCCTGATGAAGATGCATATGTGTTTCGAGGACGTGGGAATAATTGGAAATCATGGTATAAGGTGTCTTTACCAAATCAGGATACCACTCTTTTTTTAGATAGTACAGCTTTTAATTTGCAGGGAGATAACTTGTATGTAAGTAGTTTATCTTTTGCAAAATCTGGTGATAAACTATTGGTAAAGACAGATTCACGAAAAATTTGGAGACATTCTAACAGTGGGACTTATTTTGCTTATGATCTTAGAGAAAACAAATTAATTCCAATCAGTGAATCGAATAAAAATTTACGGAATGTCAAATTTTCGCCAGATGGAAAAATGGCGGCATATGTACGAGAAGATAATAATCTTTATTATTACAATTTTAAACGAAACCGCGAAAAACGTCTTACTATTACAGGATCAGAAACAGTTTTTAATGGGCATTTTGGATGGCTTTATGAAGAAGAATTAACTGGGTATGATGGTTATAGATGGTCGCCAGATAGTAAATCCATAGCTTTTTGGGAAGAAAATGAAGCCAAAGTCCCTGAGTTTATTCTATTTGATGAAATGGGATTATATCCAAAAATACAAAAAATACGATATCCTAAAGCAGGAGAAACAAACCCAACCTTAAGAATTGGGATTCTTCGCATTAAAGGTGCTGGGCGAAAATGGATTCAATACGCTCAAGTAGACAATGATTATTTACCTTGGATGGAATGGGTTAATAATGAAAAAGTTGCCTTTTTGAAAATGGACAGAAAACAGAAGAACTGGGATATCTTTGTTGCCGATCGGCAAACAGGGAGATCCATAAAAGTATTATCGGAATCTGACCCGGATGGCTGGCTGGAAAATCATGAACAGATAAAATTCATGAATGATGGTAAAATCCTGTGGATATCAGAAAATTCAGGATATAAGCATATTTGGATTGCAAAACATTCAGGTTCTAACTCCTGGCCTATTACCAAAGGTGAGTGGGAAGTTTCAGCCATCAATTACATTGATGAAGATGCACAGAAGATTTATTTTACAGCTAATAAAGAATCTGTATTTGAGTACCGATTTTACTCTATTGGATTTGATGGTACAGAAATAAAGCTCTTAACACCTGAAGAAGGATCTCATACCATCTCAGTTTCGGGTTCAAAAAAATATTTTACCGATACTTTTTCAAGTTTGACTGTTCCGAAAAAGATCCTTTATCGGGATCTGGAATCTGGGGAGATTATAATAGTGCTGGGTGAGACAGACCTTGCTCAGTTTAAAGAATATGAATGGACTACTCCCAAGATAGTTCATTTCCCAACTAAAGATAATACTGAAATTCTTGATGGGATTATTACACTCCCCCCAAATTATACAAAAACAAAAAAATATCCTGTTATAATGTATGGTTATGGGATGCCGGGTACACAAATCGTATGGAATCGGTGGGGAAGGACTTGGAACCAGTATTTAGCCCAACTAGGCTATATTGTTTTTTCCATGGATTCTCGTGGAATGAGCGGCCGAGGAGAAGCATTCAAGAACTTGAGTTATGGGGACATGGCTCATTATTTAGCAAAAGATCATTTGGCCGGGTTGAATTATCTTGTGGATGAAGGTTATGCAGACCCGAAGCGCATAGGTGCCTGGGGCTGGAGTGGTGGCGGCTATTTCACTTGTCTTATGTTGACTAAAAACGGTAAATATTTCAAGGCAGGTGTCTCTGTGGCCCCTGTAACAGACTTCCGTCTTTATGACACGGCCTATACCGAACGCTCTATGGGGCTCCCACAAGAGAATAAGGCAGGATACGATTCGACGAATGTGATAACATGGATGAATCGCATGCAGGGGAGTATAATGTTGATGCATGCTACAGGAGATGATAATGTACACTCACAAAACACAACTCATTTTGTTCAGGCGGCGCTTAAAGCAGGGAAGGATGTAGAATGGTTTCAATATCCGAATCGGAGCCACGGGATACATGGAAATGGTTCACGGGAACATCTGTATAAAAAAATGATAGATTTCTTTAATGAAAAACTTTGATGAAAATTGAAAAAAGAAAGAACATCATTGTAATTTATATATGTTTTTTTCCATGGGGCAAAAACCCAAATAATCTGTCAAATCGATTTATCATCTGACAGGGTATCGATCTCGTTTAATTTTTAAAATTCCCAAGGTATACCTGTTTTAGTTGATAAAGAATATCCTGAATTATGTTGCTCGATTCGTTTGATCAAATC
>JABHAX010000061.1 GCA_018674095.1 Fidelibacterota bacterium | reverse complement strand
CATTTGAGAAAATCGCGCTAAATCTCGGACTGTAGAAAAAAGCCCAGCATGACCTGCCACACCACCAATGCTATGGGCATTTTCATCATGGACTTCTCCATGAATCAAACCGATTCTATATTGGTCAGAAATTTCTGTAGGTACAATGCGATGCAGCTTTTCTCTCGATGGATTATAAAATGTTGAAGTCATTCCCAAAGGCTTAAAAACCAGTGAATCCACAAATTGATCTAAGGTAACACTGCTGACTATTTCAACAAGTTTACCCAATGTAATTAGACCAATATCCGAGTAAACCATTTTTTCACCAATTCCTGTTTTAGGTTCACTATTGAATAAACTGTCCAAACGTCCATCAGGATCACTATCCATTAAATAGAATTGTTTGAAAGGCGCCAAACCACCAGTATGTGTTATCAAGTTCCGGATAGTAATTTTTGATTTTTGGTCAAAATGAATTGCTTGTTTCCCTTTGAATTCCGGTAAATATTTTACCACAGGATCATCCATATCTATTTTTCCATCTTCATACAATTTCATAATGGCTGATGTGGTGGATATTACTTTTGTAATGGATGCTAAATCAAAAATATCACTGGTTCGTGTTTCTCTTTTTTTATCATAGCTATGATAACCAAATGCTTCTTTAAAAAATATTTGCCCATCCTTGGAAGCCAATAAGACACCGCCGGGCCAGGCATTATCCTGAACTGCTTTATTTAATAATTGATTTAGTTTATTAGATTTAACACCAATTTCTTCAGGCAGTACTTGAATTATTTCCTTTCCTTTAGAGAACGATTTTTTAGATATATTTTGTTTTATTTTCTCGACTCTAATTCCCTCACCAATATTTGCAATGCCAGGAATTGAAACAGGCAATTTCCCGTTAATTATGGATTTACCCAGCAAAGCATTAACAAGTGCGTTTTGCATAACAGAATTATTTTTATAAGCACAAAGGTAAACTGGAATCTCCGGAAATTCTTGAATCAAATAAGGTGTACCTAGACTTGCGAGAATAATTCGGTCAGTTTTTTCCATGAGACTGCGTACAAAATCTGTCTCATTACCCGGTAGAAATATCCGGTTTTTCCAGGCTTTAGGACTAGCAAATGCATTGATTAATACGTGAGAATTTTTTGGTATTTCATTTAACATTGCATCAAGAACACCTTTTGAATCTGATTCATCTATTTGCAAAGCTTTTATCTTTAACCCTGATTTTTGGAGTCCTTTTGTAACATTAGATTTATCATGATTATTTTCTGAATCATAGATATCAATCACATACAGTGGTTCCGAATTTTTCAGATGAAACGGGAACATTTTTGAATCGTATTTCACACAAGTTATTGCTTCTTGAGCAATTTGGGCTGCAATATGTTTAGATTCTTTTTTATGATAACTATTGTAAAGACCGTCCAATGAAATTTTAGCGGATTTATGAAGAGTTATCTTTGCCTTCATTTTCAGTACTTTTAATGCGGATTCATTAATTCGATTAATTGAAATCTCTCCATTATTGACAGCCTTTTCTACTTTATCGATGGACCCTTTCAAATTGTAATTTTGGATGATGACATCACTGCCGGCATTAATTGTTTCTATTAATGCGTAAGCATCTGAATAATTTTTTGTAATGCCGCCCATACCCATAGCATCCGTAATCACAACACCATTGAATCCCAATTTTTCACGAAGTACAGACTGAATCCAAAAAGGTGTCATAGATGCAGGAATTTCAGATTCTGGTTGGTAATCCGGTGCATGAACATGAGCAACCATAATGGCATCCACACCTGCCTCGGACATGGCTTTGAAGGGTGGAATTTCCACGGACCAAAGACGTGCAGAATCACTGGGAATCATGGCCAAAGAAGAATGAGAATCAGTTTCTGTATCTCCATGACCGGGAAAATGTTTTGCAGTGGCCAGCATTCCGTGATCCTGAAGTCCTTTCATGAGTGCAATTCCAAAAATACCAACTAGATCGGGATCTTCGCCAAATGACCTTGTGTTAATTATAGGGTTCAATGAATTATTATTCACATCAACCACAGGAGACAAATTCCAATGGACACCCACGGCTCGTGCCTCTTTGGCAATTATTTTTCCAACTTGATAAGCATTGTCAGGATTTCCAGTGGCTGCAATGGCCATAAGTGGCGGGACATCTGTACCAAAAGGGAATCTTTGATTCAAACCATATTCAATGTCCGCATCAAACAAAATGGGGACCTTTGATGCTGATTGCATTTGATTCATCATCGCCAAAGAACTGCCGGCATCACCATACCATAGATGGATTGTCCCAATACCATCTGATGCAATAAGTGAATTTATTTCTTTCCACTTTTCCGAAGATACATCCTTGAACCGCATGTTCATCCTGTACACCATCATTTGACCAATTTTCTCTCGTAGGGTCATCTGACTCAAAGTTTGTTCAGCCCAATTGATGTGAACTTGCGAATTTGGTAAGGGTGAACAACTTGACAGAATAAAACTAAATAAAATAAAAGTGTGAATGAGATATTTATTAAACATTTTTGCCCTATAATTTGAATAGTTAATTTTTTGTAATTCCATTAAATGCATTTTCAAAAAATTGTAAATGTTCATCCAATGCGTTGACCCAATAATTCCAACTATGTCCACCAGGTTTTTCCACATAAATATGAGATATATTTTTCTCGACCATGCGATGGTGAAGTGTTCTATTTAGATCAATAAAAAAGTCATCATATCCACAATCAATTAAAACCGGTATAAATCCTTTAGGAATTGATTCTACCATGTTTACAATAGAATTTGAATGCCAACGATTTGGAAATGATTCAATTGATCCTAGCATCTTGGTAATTTCCCATTTGACGGTGGAAAAGGTCAAATCCACTCCACCACTCATGGATGATACTGCGTCAAATAATTTCGGATGTCGAATGGCTAAATATAATGCACCATGGCCACCCATACTTAACCCTGTAATACCCAAATGGCTCGACCGAAAATTCTTATTAATCCAAGGAATTAATTCATTTATAAAAAATGTTTCATATTGGATGGTTGAATCCAATGGGCTATCCATATACCAGCTATTTCGACTACCATCCGGACATACAAAAATAATATTATATTCATCTGCTCGATGTCTTAATTCCGTCTTTGATGACCAATTTTTATAATCTCCACCATAGCCATGTAATAATAGAATTACAGGAATACTATCATTTTCATAACCATAAGAATCGGGTGTAACAATGATAGCAGGAATGTTCTTGTTCATGGTATGGCTAAATATTTCAACAGTTTCAGTCTTTCCGCCCCATACTTGACAAAAAGCAAGGATGATTATAATAAAATAAGTTTTCATAGAAGCATTAATTTTACAAATTAGATTTTACCCTTTACTATGGTTCTTTTGTTTTTTTAGAAATATTTGATATAATTATTTATGAATCAAATATTTTATTTTATTTTCAGATGATGTCACAAACCATAGAACAACTGATTGGGCAACTTATTATCGCAGGGTTCCGCGGAAAAGATGCCGAACCTACCTCACCCATCGCCAAATTTATCAAAAATTTTAACCTGGCAGGTGTAATCCTTTACGATGAAGATTTGGGAATTGGCGGACTTAGATCACGAAACATTGAATCACCAAATCAAGTGAAAAGTCTAACAACCGAACTGCAATCGTACTCAGAATACGGTCTTTTGATTTCAATAGATCAGGAAGGCGGATTAGTCAATCGATTAAAATCAGATTATGGGTTTCACGAAAGTCCGTCTTGGCAACATTTTGGAATGTTGAATAATAATCTAATAACACAACAATTTTCAGAGACACTTTCTTCCACTCTCCAAAACGCAGGTATTAATCTAAATTTTGCGCCTGTTTTAGATTTAGATTTTGGAAAAGATACCGTCATTGGAAAATCGGGGCGTGCCTTTTCTAATAACCCGCAAACGGTTGTAAATCATGCAAAAATTTTCATTCAAAAACTGAAGGAAAATCGCATTATTTCTTGTGGAAAACATTTCCCCGGGCAAGGATCCGCCTTTGGTGATACGCACAAGGGTTCCACTGATATTTCTGATACCTGGACGGTGAAAGACCTTCTCCCTTTCGACGAGTTAATTAAATTCGGCGACCTGGATATGATCATGGTTTCTCACACATTT
>JABHAX010000060.1 GCA_018674095.1 Fidelibacterota bacterium | reverse complement strand
GCAAAGAAGTTTAGATGTCCTAAAATTTTCCGTCAAACATAAATTAAAAACAAAAACAGGAATGATGCTAGGTTTAGGAGAGCATTTTAATGAAGTTATTGAAACAATGAAACAAGTCGTGGATACGGGAGTTTCTATTTTTACTATTGGACAATATTTGCAACCAACAAAAAATCATTTACCTGTGGATCGATATGTTGAAGAAAAAGAATTTATGGATTATAAATCAATCGGATTAGATTTGGGATTTCAAGTTGTTGAATCAGGGGCTCTTGTCCGAAGTTCATACCATGCGGATGAACAAGCCCGAATGGTCATGGAAGAAAGATGAATCCTAAATATTTTATCTTAACATTTACAGCAATCGTAGGCGCTGTATTAAGTTTCTATATCATCGACCAGGAATCCCAAAATGAAGTTGAGATGGAATCTCATGTTGGGCATAATCATGAACCAACGATTCAAGTTGCAAATCGTGGAGAAACAAAAATAACTTTAAAGTCAGGATACAGTCAAATCGGTCGTCTTCAAGCAAAAATACCGAATGGATGGAAACGAATACAACCTTCAAGTTCTATGCGAATTGCTCAATTTGAAATTCCGACTGAAACAGGTTCTGGTGAATTGGTGGTTTTTTCCGGAATTGGCGGAAGTGTAGAGGCGAATTTGGAACGATGGTATGGTCAATTCAGGTCTAACTCGCAGAAGACAATTACTGAAACTGCAGAAAAATTTATCGAAAATATTAATGGAATGGATGTGACTTTTTCTTTTGCTGAAGGTACCTATCTTAAATCTTCAATGGGAATGGGAGGGGTAACAACTGAGATGCCGAACTATTCATTGATGGCTGCCATTATTATTGCACCGGATGGACCTTATTTTTTTAAGGGGACGGGCCCCAAAATTATCCTAAAAACCGAAAAAGAGATTTTTATATCTTTCATTAAAAGTATTGAACAATTATAAAAGTACGCCATATCTACAGATAAAATAAAATCAATTCGCCGAATCATCAGTGGAATATTATTGGCATAATCCTTGTAACTTTACAAAGTAGAATTTTTGTCGAAAAGGACATCCATGAGTGAAAAATTATCAGAAAAACAAATAGAAAATTTTAATATAAAAAATGCGGATCAATATCCCGTGATGCCTTTACGGAACACGGTACTTTTTCCTCAACAAGTTATCCCAATTTATATCGGTCGAGAACGAAGCTTAAAGTTGATTAATGAACTTGATCCCAAGAAACGTTATATTATTGTTGTGGCTCAGGAAGATGGTTCTGTTGAAGATCCGAAGCCGTCAGATTTATACGCATTTGGAACATTGGCACAAGTTCTCAAAGTTTTTGATATGCCGGATAATAGTAAATCTGCTATCGTTCAGGGTATTTCGCGGGTTAAAATATTAGATTATACAAAACGAGAACCTTACTTTCTCGCAGCAATAGAATCCGTAGAAGATGAACCCATAACTGATGATTTGGAAGTGGATGCGTTGGCATCAAATTTAAGACAATCTTTCGAAGACCTTATGAAGGTTGCACCCAATTTGACCGATGAACATTCCGGAATGTTGAAAAATATACAAAAGGCTAATAGACTAACAGATCGTGCAATTTCTGTCCTTACAATATCAAATAAGGAAAAGCAGGAAATCCTTGAAGAATTGAATATCAAAAGTCGAATTGAAAAAGCACTTACAATAATTTCTCGAGAAATACAGCGAATTAAATTAGGTGAAGAAATTCAATCAGAAGTACATGATGAGATTACCAAAACTCAACGGGAATATTATTTACGTGAGCAAATGAAGGCGATTAAAAAAGAATTGGGTGAAGACGAAGGATCGGTTGAACTTAAAGAAATTGAGAAAAAATTAAAAGATGCCAAAATGCCCAAAGAAGCTGAAAAGGTAGCCTTAAAAGAATTAGACCGCTTATCTAGAATTCCAACACAATCTCCAGAATATAATGTATCAAGAACTTACATAGAATGGTTAGCTGATATTCCATGGAGTAATTCCACAAAAGACAGAATTGATCTAATAGAAGCCATGGAAATTTTGGATGAAGACCATTTTGGATTAGATAAGGTTAAGGAGCGAATCATTGAATATTTAGCCGTTCGAAATTTGAAACAGAAGAAAGATCCAAACGGAACAGTTCGTGGACCAATTTTGTGTTTTGGAGGTCCACCAGGTGTTGGGAAAACATCACTTGGTAAATCTATCGCACGTGCTATGGGACGGGAATTTGTTCGTTTATCCTTGGGTGGTGTTCGAGATGAGGCTGAGGTTCGCGGACATAGAAGAACTTATATTGGTGCTCTCCCGGGTCGAATTATTCAAAGTATTAAAAAAGCAGGAACGAATAATCCCGTTTTTATGCTAGATGAAATTGATAAACTCGGCGCCGATTTTCGAGGGGACCCATCTTCTGCCTTATTAGAAGTTTTAGACCCAGAACAGAATCATTCATTTAGTGATCATTATTTAGAAGTGGATTTTGATTTGAGTAATG
The DNA here is from genome assembly GCA_018674095.1 of Fidelibacterota bacterium. Lineage (GTDB taxonomy): Bacteria > Fidelibacterota > Marinisomatia > Marinisomatales > UBA1611. The sequence goes on along the minus strand of JABHAX010000060.1, from coordinate 2,569 downwards.
TTATGTTTATTGCAACGGCAAATTATCAAGATGCAATTCCTCCCGCTCTACATGATCGAATGGAAATTTTAGAATTTTCCGGTTATATTGAAGATGAAAAAGTTCAAATAGCGAAACGTCATATTCTTCCAAAACAGATTAAAGAAAATGGATTAACTAAAAGTCATGTTTCATTTGATTCTGGATCTGTTAAAGAATTAATTCGATCTTATACACGGGAAGCTGGCGTAAGAAGTCTCGAACGAGAAATCGCCAATGTTTTACGTAAAGTTGCACGTGAAGTTGTTGAAAAAGGTCAAAAAAAGGTAAGGATTACTAAAACGAAAGTCGGTGAATATCTTGGTGCTGCACGATTCTATTCAGAATTAGCAGAAAGAGCTACGAAACCCGGGGTCGTTACCGGATTAGCCTGGACGGCTGCAGGTGGAGATATTTTATTTATAGAATCCTCCAAAATGAAAGGAAAGGGTACGCTCACACTAACGGGGCAATTAGGGGATGTAATGAAAGAATCAGCAACGGCTGGTCTTACTTTTGTCCGTGCAAATGCTGAATTATTTGGGTTGGAAGAGGGATTTAATGAAAATTTAGATATACATGTTCATGTACCTGCCGGAGCCATTCCAAAAGATGGGCCTTCTGCTGGAGTTGGAATGGTTACATCTTTAGTCTCTTTACTAACAGGTGTCTCCGTTAAGGAAAAGGTTGCCATGACAGGCGAAATCACCCTTCGTGGAAATGTGTTACCCATTGGTGGGGTCAAAGAAAAAGTTACTGCAGCTCACCGTGCAGGAATTAAGGAAGTTATTCTTCCAGACCATAACAGAAAAGATTTGGAAGATGTTCCGGAACATGTTGCAAAAGACTTGATATTTCACTTTGCTAAAGAGATAAAAGACGTTCTTAATATTGCAGTTCCCGGCGTAATAAAAACCTGAAAAAAACTTAAATATGATGGAAAGTATTAGGTAATTTTTCTGGCTAAACGCAGGGGCGATTAGCTCAGTTGGTTAGAGCACTGCGTTTACACCGCAGGTGTCGGGAGTTCGAATCTCTCATCGCCCACGAAGTCAAACTAAATTGGCTTTATTAACATAACCTAAAGGATAACAATATGCCAGACAGAAAAGAAGGAACCGTGAAATGGTTCAATAATTCTAAGGGCTATGGTTTTATTGAATTAGAAGGTCAGAAAGATCTTTTTGTTCATATGAATGAAATTTTGATGGACGGTTTTAAAACACTTTCTGAAAATCAAAAAGTTGAATTTGAAGTTGGGGACGGACCGAAAGGGCCTGTCGCTACACAAGTAAAACCACTCTAGTCCATCCTTGGAATTAGCTAAAAACCACCCGTTTTACGGGTGGTTTTTTTTTGCAAAAAATTCCATTTATATAAAATTCATTCTTTTTAAATCTCTCGTAAATTATGCAATTTCACACTATTCACTTTCTCTATTTATTGAATAATATGAAACAGACACCAAGCTTTTTTATCTTTTTATCAACTTTCTTGATGGCACAATCATTTAATGTTGTTGATTCATTCCACAAAAATGGTCTTCCAAAAGAGATTCATCATTATACCGAAACCAATAATAAAATAACCCTTTCCCAGAAATCTTATTATTTTGTTAATGGTCAAAAAGAAAAATATGGCCCATTCGTTGCGGGTCGAAAAGATGGACTTTGGACGGAATGGCGGAATGATGGGTCTCGTTTAATTGATGGTCAATATGAGAATGGTGATAAACATGGCGTGTGGACTCACTGGAATCCAGAGGGTAGAAAGATTAAACAAGGGCGATTTAAACGTGGGAAAAAGGATGGGATTTGGACTAAATACACTGCAAAAGGCCATAAACTCTGGGGAAAAGAGTATTTAGAAGGTGAACAAATTGATATTAAATATTCAATTAAAAATGTTTTTAAATAAAATTTGTTATGGATGAATCCTTACAGAATTTGATTAAGAGGTTGTAAATAATGATAAAAATAAAATTCTTTCGAACTGTTACCGTATTCCTTGTCTGGATATCTATGGTATTTTCACAAATAAAATTTGATGTGAGTTGGACGCCCTACGTCACTTACTATTTAAGTATGGTAGACATAAACACCGGTGAATCGAATATGCCTATATTTTTAGCAGAATTAAGTCGTGAATCCGGCGCACCTGATTCTGTGGGCGTTGATATTGAATTTGAAATTATTATAGCTTCTGAAGCTTTAGGAGTAAATAATGAAACATTGGTAAAAGTTGAAACAACCCAACCCATTTTTCTGAGCGCACCTATTCATTTAACAAATATGGATTTAAATTTAGCGTCTGACCAAATTTTTGATGATTATGGAAATAATATTCCACTTCATTTGGATATAACAGAACAATTGGATATTGCAGCAGCAGAAGATATGTTTAGTGCAATAGTTCAAAATGGGCAATTACCCAACGGTGTTTATACTTTCCGTGTTATTGCTACAGCGGAAAATGGCCAACAAATTATTAAAGAAGATATTCTGAATATTGCAAACCCATTTATGCTTCAGCTTGTTTCTCCAGGTGGAAT
>JABHAX010000059.1 GCA_018674095.1 Fidelibacterota bacterium | reverse complement strand
CTTCTTCTCCATTTTTATATAAAATGAGTGTTGGAATTCCCGATACACCTAAATCCATTGGCTTTTGATTTTGGTCTGCATTCAGTTTTCCAATTTTGGCTTTTCCAGAATATTCCATAGCAAGTTCATCGATTACCGGTCCAATTAATTTACAGGGTCCACACCAAGGCGCCCATACGTCTACCAGGGTAACACCCTCATAGTTTAAAACTTCAGAATCCCAATTTTGATCATTTAATTCAGTTACATAATTATTCATGTGTTTAATTCCCTTTTACTATTTGATGGGAAACATGGGTGCGGGTTACAGCTTATTTTTTAAAAAGGCCAAATAGTGGGTAAAATAAAAATAGCCATGGCCCAAAAGATGAGCGCTAATGGGAATCCGACTCTTATATAATCGCTAAATTTATATCCACCAGGGCCATAAACCATCAAATTGGTCTGATACCCCACTGGCGTAATAAAAGAGGCTGAAGCAGCAAATGTAACACCAAAAATAAACGGTCTTGGATCAAACCCCATTTGCTGGGATACGACTAAAGCAATGGGAGTCATAATAATCGCAGTGGCAGCATTGGAAGAAATTTCTGTAAGGATGATTGTAATTAAATATATCAAGGCGAGTAAAACGTGCGCTTGCCATTCTAAGGGTGCTTTTCTGACCGCAGATGAAATGGATCCACCAATCCATTCCGCCGTACCAGAAGATTGAATCACAATCCCCAGGGGAATAAGGGCTGCAATAAGTACAATCACTTGCCAATGGATGGCTTGGTAGCTTTCTTGGGGCGTTAATACGCCAAGAACGAGTAAAATTACAACTGCCATCATTGCACTTTCCATGATGGGAATAATACCGAATGCTGCTAATGCAACTGCACACACCACCACCACAATAGACATCCACCAAAATCGTTGTTTTCGTAATTCTGCATCCATTTTTCCCAATACGATAAAATCGCCAGATTTTGATAATTCTTCCACTTTTCCCGCGGGACCATAAACCAGTAAAGTATCATAAGAATTTAAAATTACATGTGCGATTTTTTTTCGTAAAATGGTACCTTCTCGTCGAATCGCTAAAATAAACGCACCATACCTTTGACGAAAATTTGCCGTCATTAAACTTTTTCCAACCATGTCAGACTTATCCGTTAATAAACACTCAAGGAGAACATTGTCCTCTTGTTCCAATTCATGTTGGGTCAGCTTTTCATCGGTCAATAAGGTGATATTTTCCACCTCTTTCATGCGTAAAAAATTGTCCAATGTTCCCCGAACAAATAAGACATCGTCCACGGCTAACACCGTTTGACGAATATTGGTTGTTATCATTTTTTTATCCCGCAAAATGTCCAAAACCATCACGTCATAATTTTTATTTATTCCACGATCCAAGCAAGTATTACCTACCAAAGGTGAGTCTTCGGAAATTCTCATTTCTGTTAAATATCCACCCAAATGATAACTTTTGGTTAAACTGGATGTTACCGTACGAGACGGTAATAATCTGGGTGCTATGAAAAGGATATACACCAATCCAGTGGCCAAAAGAATTGCACCATATCGAGCAAATTCAAACATGCCCAAGGGTTCAACGATAGGATCAGCTGAATAAATTGAATTCACCAATAGATTTGTTGATGTGCCAACAAGCGTAAGTGTTCCACCTAAAATTGCAGCATAACTCAATGGAATTAACATTTTAGATGGACTTATTTTATATTGATGAGCAAGTCGGATCGTTATGGGCATAAAAATAGCAACAATGGCTGTATTATTGACGACGGCAGATGCGAGCCCAATAGTTAATAAATAAACGGCCCGCCCCAACAATCGAGATCTATCGGCTATTTTATTAATCCGAATTACAAGATATTCCAAAATACCCGTTTTTTGAAGCGCATGACTTAAAATAAATAAGAACGCAATGGTAATGACCGCTGGATTAGAAAAACCAGAAACCGCTTGTTCCGGTGTTAAATACCCAAACAGAAACAATATTGAAAGTAAAACCATGGCTGTAACATCAATGGAAAACATCTCAGTAACAAAAAGAATAAATCCCAAGAAAATTAAACCGATTATGATGGCAATATCAGGCGTCATAGAATCAAATATAGTTCAAGAAATTGAAGAGAACAATTGAGAAAATTTTAGCTAAACGGGTGTTCACCCTTGTGAGAGCGAATTAGATTTTTTTTTGATTCCTTTCTCGTTGATGAAATTAAGGATTCATTTTTAGGGATAATAGAGTCTAAGATTGCGTCCAATATAATTTCTCGTCTAGTGTTGTTTAATACAGCCATAATGAAAATAGGAAATTCGGCTTCTGGCAACACTGCTTCCCATTCATCCAACAATTCCGTTTCATCCAAAAATTTGTCAACATCCGTTTCTGTTTTTAAATGGTGTAAAACATTATCCATTAAATAAAATAATTGGTCTCTCAATTCGTTTGTATTTAAAGATTTTAAATCCATAATATTTTATTCAAGAACAGACGTTTCATCCACAGTGTCAATCTGGTTTTGTGCAACATGATCTTCTGCATATTTTTTATAAACGCCTGATTTCACAAATATTTCAAACAAATCCGCATCAATGTGATAATCATTTTTCATAAATCCCATAATACGCATAGCGGTGGATAATTTTTTCCCATCTTTGTAGGGTCGATCTGCCGCAGTCAATGCTTCATAAATATCCGCAATAGCCATCAATTTGGCTTGAGTGGACATTTCCTTCGCTTTTAATCCTTTTGGATAACCGGTTCCATCCATTTTTTCATGATGTCCACCGGCAAATTCCGGAACATTTTTCAAATGTTTTGGATATGGTAGTTGCTCCAGCATTTCGATAGTGATAACAATATGGTCATTAATGATTTCTCGTTCTTCGGGCAATAAAGTTCCTTTAGGAATATTCAGGTTTTTTAATTCTTCATCCGTTAAGAAATTTTGTTTTTTGCCATATATATTAACTTGTTGTTCACCAATGGATTTTACTCGATCTTGAAGATCCTGTTTCATGAATTCGCCACCCACATTGCATCCTTCGAGAAAGGACATATTTTCTTCAATGTGGAGAATCGTATCTCGATATTCTTTATCGAAAGAGACGGATTTTCGTCCATTTAATTGACGTTTTAAAAATGCAATTTCCGCATCTCTTTTTAAGAGTTCCATGCGTGTTCGGATTAATTCGATTCGATCAAAAATAGTTTCAAGTTTTGTACTCTTATCAACGACATGGGGTGGTGTAGCAACTTTCCCACAATCATGGAGCCAAGCAGCAATATAAAGTTCGTAACGCTCATCTTCATTCATGGAAAAATTTTTAAATTTCCCTTCGCTCATCTCTGCAACGGCATCCGCCAGCATCATGGTAATGATAGGAACACGGTTACAATGCCCACCGGTGTATTCCGACTTTTTATCAATGGCTGTCGCAATGAGTTTAATAAAGGCTTCAAAGAGCGTTTTAAGCTCTTCTACAAGACGTTTATTCGTTAATGCGACTGCACCCTGGGATGCTAAAGATTCAACCTGTTCCTGCATTTCTTCATTAAAATAGATCACATCACCATGATCGTTTCGCGCATTGATAAGTTGCATCACACCAATGATCTCATTTTCATGATTTTTTAAGGGAACTGTTAGAAATGATTTAGAACGGTAACCGGTTTTATGATCAAATTTTTTGGTCCCTTCAAAATCAAACCCATCTTCTTTATAAGCATCATGGATATTCACCGTCTTTTGGGCAAGGGCTACATATGCAGATACATTTTGCTTGTTGGGTGTTTGATTATCGATCCAAAGTTTAACCGGATAATAGGGTATCTCTATACCAGATGTCCCGCCCATTACCGTATTCATTGTATCGTTACATAAGATTTCGAATTTTAGATTCCCATCTTTATTCATGGAATAAAGCGTTCGTCCATCGGCTCGGGTGATTTTTTTAGCTTCTTCTAAGATCATTTCGAACAAGCGATCTGTATTCTTTTCTGTGGAAAGAGCCATGCCAATCTCACTCAAACTGCGGAGACGGTCTTCTAAAAATTTTATTCTATTTAATGCGTCCATAATCTTTGAACTTGTACCTTTATACTAAGACTAAAATTATAGTAATTATAAGTGCTATAAAGGCATTATTTATCACATTTACATCTTACCTTTTTTTGAAACCTATCAGAATCATTGTTAGATTGTTGGATCCGTACCTTAATAAGCTGAAAAAACATTATAAATCAATGTTAACTCCTTGCAGTTGCAATTCCGCTCTTTCCAGAATTTCAGTGTTTGGAAAAAATTATAACAATGATTTTTTTTGAATAAGATTTTCAAATGATATTATTAAATATCATATTACTATTAAAGGATGATACGGGATTTTTAGCTCAGCGCAAGATTTTTGGAAATACTTTTTAAGAGATGCTGATATAGTTGATATGGACAATTAAACTGATTTAACACTTTATATTTTAATCTAAACGTTTTCCAGCCATGCCAAGGCGAGAAAATCATTACCAGTTAATTGATTAATCTTTACATCTCACCTTTTCAAGGTGTAGCATTAATTTCCCCCATGGACACAGGACTCCAAACTCGGATTAGCGAATCCATCACAAAAGCAAAAAATGGGACAATCACAGCCGATATATTAATCCGTTTGGTGAATGATTGTTTAGATCAATCCCCGGATCGGGAAATTATACATCAATTCCTGGATTTAGCACATTTTCAATCTGTGTCCAAAATTATTTCTAAAGCCAATTTAACGGAAGATTGGTTAAAACGAGTTGTTCAACTCATTGATCATTCCCAATATCATACGGGAACCCTCATCGAACAACGCGCCAAACGATACGGCAAAAAAACTGTTTTCAAAATAATTCGTGGGGAGAATCTCCAAACTGTTTCCTATTCTGATTTATGGTCTAAAATTCAAATGACGGGGAAAGCTCTTTCTGTTTTAGAAAAACCTGAAAATCCGCCCATAATTGGATTACTCACCTATAACCAACTGAATGGCGTTTTGGTTGATTTGGCCTGTTTATCCTTTGGATTTCGCGTTATTCCCATTCCCCTAAATTCCACAAATGAACATTTATCTTTTATATTAAAACAATCAAAAGTGACTCACCTTTTCGTGGGTGGCAAAACAGCTATTCGCCTTTGGAATGATGTACAGCCGAGCCACACTATTTCTGTGATTGCGTTCAATAATCCAAATTTAATTCATGGGAATGTTACAGAATGGAACACCTTTTTTGATAATCGAGATCGAGCCCAAAATTTTAATGTGAATCAACGAATGTCCTATGTCTCCATGGATCGTACTCAAACTATCATGTACACATCTGGTTCAACAGCGAATCCAAAAGGGATAACATTTACGCAAAAGAATTTAATCAGCAAACGATTTGCTCGTGCCTTAGCTTTGCCGGAGTTTGGCTCGGATGATACGTTTTTATGCTACCTTCCACTCTTTCACACTTTCGGTCGATACTTCGAATTAATGGGAAGTATTTTTTGGGGCGCTACCTATTCTTTTGCCGAATCGCCGGCGTTTAATTCTTTATTAAAAGATTTTCTCATGGTGAATCCCACCATATTTATTAGCATTCCTAAACGATGGGTTCAACTCTACGAAATGCTTGAAGAACAGTTGAATCTTGATTCCGATGAGAGTGATATCATCCAGAAAAAATTAAAATCAATTACCGGTGGGAAATTGAATTGGGGATTGTCTGCGGCGGGATATTTGGATCCAGATATTTTCAAATTTTACCAAACCCATGGCATTAATGTGTTAAGCGGATACGGCATGACAGAAGCCACGGGTGGCATTACCATGACGCCGCCAGAAGATTATGTGATAAATTCTGTTGGAACCGCACTTCCCGGAATGGAATTGAAAATCGCCGAGGATGGAGAACTTTGTTTAAAAGGGCCGTATGTTACGGATGGGTATTATGAAGAAGATGATTCTGATGTTTTTAGGGATGGCTGGTTTCACACTGGTGATATTTTTGAAAAACGAGACGGACATTATTTTATAGTTGATCGGAAAAAAGATATTTATAAAAATAGTCGTGGTCAAACAATTGCACCGCAAAAAATCGAAAATCTATTTCAGGATTTTGACTCAATTAAATCTGTTTTTCTTGTTGGGGATGGACGTGAATTCAATACAGTTCTCATTTACCCCGACAAAGAAAATTCCCCAATCAATTTTGCGTCTGCAAAACCACAAGCTATCCGTGAATTATATAGCTCCATGATATTATCTGTAAACAGTTTCCTCTCTCCTTTTGAACGAATTGTGAATTTTGTTGTCATTCATAGAGATTTTTCGGCTGAGAAAGGAGAATTAACGCCAAAAGAAACATTCAACCGAAAAAATGTATTAAAGAATTTTGCAGAGATTATTGAACCCCTTTACGAAAAAAATTATGCCGCACTCCATTTCGAAGCGAAAGAAATTCGCATCCCAAATTGGTTGTTGCGGGAAATCGGAACTGTGAAAACTAATGTGGAATGGGATGGTCAAAAAGTTTCCATTATTGAGCAAACTGCCACTTTGGTTTTATCTTGGGCAGGATCAAAAATTCAAGTGGGGGATTTTACTTATACCATAGAATCTGATATTTTTGAATTTGAAGCATTTATTCAAGCTCCTTCATTATGGCTCGGAAATTTCCCATTTTCCAATTTTACGGGTCAAACTATTTTTAGATTAAAAGAGACGAATCCGTATAGTTCTGTCCAATTGGATTATTCCATTTTTGAAACTTCTTTATCTGAGTTGTGTGATGTTCAATCCAATGAATCTGTCTTATTTAAAATTCATGATTGTGTTCAAAAATATATTTCGGGAGATTCATCCTGGTTTCCAATATTAACAGAAATTGTTGATGAAGATACTGGCGTTTGGCGTGATATTTTATTGGATACTTTTTTAAATATTCAAGCACATCCAATTTCATCTTTCAGAATTAAATTAGTCGAGTCGCTAGCACCTATTTTATCCGGGGATTTTCTTGTTACCATGATTCGAGATGCCTATTGTTTCCAAAAAGAGACTGAGAAATTTAAGGGGTTTCCATTCAATATAAATCGGGCCAACGATGAGCATTATCGTTCCTTCATCGCTTATCTTCATGATGCTCACCAGAATTTGAAAACATCCAAAAAAATAGATCAAGAATTCATCCAAACCGTCTTATTAATGGTCGCTGATTTTGGAACACTCCATCCAACTCGTTTCGTTTGGGCCAGATCAGAATTAATTTGGTGGCAAATTTCGGATGTTCCAAAACCCCTTTTTTCCACAGCTCAAAAAGCATATTATGCTTTAATTAAAGGATTTCGAATCTGGATTGGTAAATCATCAAATTTAACAATCGATAGAGAAACAGGTGAAGAATACACTTGGGATAATGTGGTTACTTTCGATGAAAATGTAAAAACAAATCATCGTCAAAAACTCATGAAAGCTATTAAAAGTACATCCATGATTCGGGAATCGGTTTTCCTTTTTTCATCCAGTTGTATTGTTGGATTAAATGATATTGGCAAAGAGAGCGTTTGGGTTACGCATTTAGGATCTCGAAATAATAAAAGTGTGTTTAGAATTCTGGTAAGAACTCGATCATTGGGGACTCATAATCTTGTTGTGAATTTGAATGATGGTTGGGGTCGCGAATTTTTAGAAGAAGAAATAAAGTGGCTCATCATAATGGGATCAGGATTTAAAGATAAACCATTGGTCGAAAATTTTGGCGGATATTGGCCGGAATTCCAACTCTATACAGAAGAATATATTCATGGTGAAACTTTAACGGCTTATCTCGAAAGAAACAGAGATGATATTCAAGATGAATCAAAAATGGATCGATGGCAAATGCGCTGGCTTCATTTTATCTGGAATGGGGTTCAAGCGTATCAAGAATTTTGGAACCGGACAAATTTTAGATTATCTATCCAACCGCCATCTCCTGCAAATCTTGTTATACCACAACATGATTATTCTATTGGAACACGTCTAATCTCAATTTCAGGACGGAAACCTACAAAATCGGTGGCGGATCATTTTTTATCCTTATTCACCGATTATATTATTCGAACAGAAGAAAAATACCCTGGATTAAAACACATGTCCGATTGGGAAGTGATATTTACAGCAACACTTCAAGCTGTAAAAATGAAACGTGGCAAAGAAATAATTAAGCAATTGAAATCGGATATGAATTCACGGGAAACTCGAAAGAAATTTGAATGGGTTGGATGTACCGTTAACCGAATAGATCGATTTTTAAAAGATGTTGAAAAATTTGGTGTATTAACAAAACCTGTGGTTTTTGCCTCCCTTCGATTTGAAAGATGGCTGGACCTAAATCCAGATGCAACTCTGAAAGCTCGGGCATCCATACTTCAAGAATTGTATCAAGATTATGAGTTGAATTCTCTCCTAGATGAATACCCGGAAACTCGTGTTCGATTCTTTATGATGACATGTTTCAAAGAAAAAAATCAAGATTTAATAGATGCATTTGAATCCATGATTCAAGATATGCGACAGGATAAACTCAGTCCATGGAATCTTCAGGAACGAATGACTCAAATCCAGTCCACTTTAACTTTGAGTGATACAGAGAAATTTTATTTGGCTCGTATGTTATTTCCCCATGTGGATGCAGCAGATTATGTTGAACTCGTTACCACAACCCATGGGGAAGATGATCGATTAAATCTTGTATTCCAAACTGAGGGAATGGATGGGCAAGTGTATAGAATCCGACCACCTTTTTTACCCAAAGAAATTGGACAATTTCATTCTTTATTAACGGAATCATCTTTATCTGGGACATTTACAGCTCAACATGATTTTTTATTTATGTTCAATTCTCGAAATAGAATGGTGGGTGGATTGTATTGGAAAAATATGGACAAAAATCGTATCCATTTGGAATGGGTTGCAATGCGTGAGAATTATCGTGGACTTGCTTTAAGTAAACGATTGATGGATGATTTTTATAAACGAATGAAACATGGTGGAATTGAAATTATTACTGTAGGGTTTTATGTAGAGAAATTTTTCTTCGGCCAAGGATTTGAGATTAATAAAAAGTATGGCGGACTTGTGAAAAAGTTATAACCTGGATTTATTTCAAACTTTTACCTGCCAATTTCCTAATCCATGTTCCTAACACCTAATCCTATTTCTTAATCTTAATTCTAACTCCAAATTCTCATTTCAAACATTTACTCGCCGAAGTGAAACATAGGTGGACTCGATCATTTATAGATTAAAACAACTCTACTTATTATAATTCTGCAAATATCATTTCCGTACTATACGGAAATGATATTTGACTAAATGCTTTTATTATGTAAGTTCTGATTATAAGACAGTACGATAAATACGGAAATTATTATGAATTCTATAAATTCAATTCAACAAAGATTAATTCTACTCAATGAAAAAGAGTCCCCTTTCATTACGGTAAATAATAGTGAATGGTTTTCATTATTCAGGGATGAAATTAGAAATTCAATTGCAATTGAAGGCGTCCTTGCAAACCGTAATGAACTTTTAAATGTGTTAGAAATGGGGCGAAGAACGCCCAACCAAAAAAGTGCGGCTATCCTAGGGTATTTTGAAGCTGCAAGCACACTTTATGATTATGCTGGGAATCAAAATGATTCCAACGAATTTCAACTTCGTCATGCGGATTTAAAACAAATTCATACTTTATTGATGCGGTACGAACATCAACTCGGCACATTTACAGGAAAACTAGGTGGATTTAGAGACGAAAATGTTGCTGTAACTAATTCTACTTTTACACCCTTGGATTTCCAATTAATTCCAGATGTATTATCCGTATTTATCCAATGGCATAATGCCCAATTAAATAACGCAAAACTTGATTCACTCACCTTTGTAGCGGCGAGCCATATAATCTTTGAAACAATACATCCATTCCGAGATGGGAATGGTAGGGTGGGTCGCATTTTATTATCCTATTTACTCATTGGAATTGGATTTATCAATATTGCAATAAAAGGAACACAAAAACCGGATCGCCAAAAATATTATCAAGCCTTAGAAGCTGGTGATGATGAAATTGAAGCCATGCTTCGACGGATAGAAAAAGGTGAAAAACCAACGGTTGCCAGGATAAATAAGGCAATTCAAAAAAGTGATTTGTCAAAAATAAAATTAATTATTCATAAATGTTTGTCCCAATCGCTTGATCGTATTGAAAAGGGAATAAAAACACATGATTTGGATGCAATGATCCCTCTACGTGAAGCAGCAAAATACTTTAATTATTCTCAAGATTATTTACGCCAACTTATCCATTTAGAAAAATTACCTGCAAAAAAGGAAGGAAAACTCTGGATGGTTAAAATAAGAGATATAGATAAATACAGTCGGGATGTTGATAAATCTAAATCATCTCTAAAAAATTAATTAGCATGGTTTTCGTACTATGCAATAACTGAAAATGCCTAAGTCCTGTTATTATACATCTTAATTAGTTTATACAGTACGATAAGTACGGAAAATATTTTAATCACTTTGTAGGGAACACGTTTTTTCCAGAAAACCATTGCTTGCTTTTATACAATTGAGATATTGCACTTCTATTCTGTCTATTTTTCAACAATACAAACCCCTCATGAAAAATATTTCATTGACTCAATTCACCTAAATACAGTCAGTTAACAAACTATATATATTACAATCAAAACTTTTACCTGCCAATTTCCTACCAGCCCTTCCGGTGTTGTGAGCAGGCTGGGTAAGACGGGCCAATCTCCTAATCCATGTTCCTAACACCTAATCCTATTTCTTAATCTTAATTCTAACTTCTATGGATTACTGGTATTCTTTTTGACTTTTTTTTATAATGAACAAACCATCCAATCCAGCGGTTAAACGTTCTATTTAAATAATATATTTTCCCACTAACAAAAAAAGGCTCGAATTAACGAGCCTTTTTTTGTTTACTATTTTTCAATCTAGAAAGTTAAGAAGCTTCCAGTTCTTCAACGCGTTTGCGAAGGTATTGAACCTGAGCAACTAGTTCGTCAACGAGGGAAGATTGCGCAACAGTTGAAGCGTGTTTCTTTTTACCCAAGTCAATTTCAGGAACTGGTTTCCCCGAATCAATAAATTCAACGCTATCTTTACCGCTGAAAATTGCCGTTTTCCCAATAATTTCAGCAATATGATTTACCGTTGACCGTTTTGGACTGTTAACACCCGCCAACCATTTATGTACGGTATCACGGGTAACGCCCAAAATAGATGACCATTGTTGAATGGTATATCGGGAGTTATCTAAGGAATCAATTACGATTTCTAATCTTGTCATATTTATCTCTCTTTTTTAAGGTTATTAACTACTCAAGGTACTTGAATATATATATGAGACTAAATATGATACAATTAAAATTTTATAAATATAACATCAGATATATTATAACGCCTGAAATAGAGACATAAAGCCAAATTGGCAAGGTAATCCGGGCAATTTTTCGGTGTTTATTTAATTGGTTTGACCATCCACGATATAAAGTAAATAATGCCATGGGTATAATAATAATAGCCAACACAATATGTGTTAGCAAAATGAAATAATAAATCGTGGTAAACTCCCCAGTATATAATTTGGGGCCACTTTTAAACCAATGATAAATAACATAACTCACTAAAAATAAACTGGAAGCCCCAAAGGCAGTTAGCATTACAATTTTATGTTGATCTCTTTTCTTTTGTAGAATTAAAATAAATCCAAGAATTAATAATAAGGTTGTGAACCCATTGATTGATGCATTCAATTTTGGTAAAAATGAAACATCTAATGATGTATTCATTCCCTCTGGTCTCGGTCCTAAAATGAGAAATCCTACCGCTAAACTAATCACCCCCGAAATGATGAAAATTATTTTAGTCCAAAAAGAATCGTTTTGCATACTAAATCAACTTATCCACAATGATCAAAATAAAAAGGGCTGGCAAATAAATTACCGATACTTTTAAAAGAAGTTTTGCATTCTCAAGTGAATAATTTTTTACTAAAGGGAATCCTGATATAAAATATCCAAGTCCGAGAATGAGCGCGCCCAAAAAATATTTTATGCCTAAAATGCCGATATAGGAAGGCATGACAGAAACAGGGATTAATAATAATGAATGCCAAATAATTTGTCGATTTGTCCGTTTACCATCTTTTTCTAAAACAGGTAACATTTGAAAATTTGCTCTAGCATAATCTTCTTTACACATAAATGCGATGGCATAAAAATGTGGATGTTGCCAAAGAAACAGTATGGCAAATAAAATCCATGCTTCAGGATCTAATTGCCCTGTAGCTGCAACCCATCCACCCAAAGGAGGCATGGCACCAGGAATTGCTCCAATGGAGGTATTAAGCCAAGTTAATCTTTTTAATGGTGTATAAACAAATAAGTAAAGAATTGCAGTTGATAAAGCCAAAATTGCTGTTAATTCGTTTACCCATAGATATAAAATGATAGTCCCAAGTAAGGTGAGAAAAATCCCAAAAATAAATGCATTATTGGATGAAATTAACCCACTGGGAATTGGACGGGATTTTGTCCGATTCATTAATTTATCTAAATCTTGTTCTGCGTAATGGTTTAATGCACCGGATCCGGAAGAAACTAACCCCGAACCCATAAGGGTAATTAAAAATTTAATCGGGTTCACCATTCCATCCATTCCCAAAAAAAATCCCAACGCTGTGGAAATAAGAATTAAAAAGGTAATACTTGGCTTTGTTAATTCAAAATATGCCTTAATAGTTGAATCCGCTGGAGAAGGAGTTCTTTTCATTTAGAGTCTGTTTTCTTTTACAATTTGGTTCAAATCAATCCGTAATATGGCCATACTGGCCTTATCCGTCCCATCATAATATTTCCGAATTTTTCCTGCTTGATCAATTAAAATAAATTTTATAGCATGGCCTTGCGGTAACTCATCTGCGTATAATAAAAATCCATTTTTCTTTAAATCTTTAATCGCATTTAAATCTGAAGTTAAAAATGTCCATCGATCATCTTCCACACCATGTGCAGTTGCATATTGCTTTAAAACTGATTCGTTATCCACGGAAGGATCTACAGTTATTGAAACAAATTGTACATCTTTAACATTCGAGTAATCTTGATATAATTGTGTCATATTATTAGTCATTATTGGACACGGTCCGGCACAAGATGTAAACATAAAATCTAATACAGTAACTTTTCCAATGAAGTCCTTTTCGGAGAATGAATTACCCTCTTGAGTTTGAAAAACAAAGGAAGGCACTTTTTTTATCACTGGGATTTGGTGTGAAGAATCTGCTTTTTGGATAATCCAATTTGCTCCGATCCCCAGTAATAAAACACAGATTACACTATATATTATATTTTTATTCATGAGAGACTTGCGATTGATTCCATGCTGAATATTGAACCATACAAAGACCAAGAATCCAAGATGCAATCCACATGTGAAACAGTTGAATTAAAGGAATTACATCTAGAAAAACCAAAATTTCACCCAGAATTATTTGGGTAAAAATTAAGACTAATATTATTGTAGAAATTTGAACCATCATAGAAGTTGGATTCAAAGATTGCTTTACTATTTTCAACCATAAGTATCCGGAAAGACCTGTAATTAAAAATCCTAGAATTGTGTGGATATATTTAAAGGGGCCTAACATTCTTAATAAAAATGTACTATCAATTAAGGGATTCTCATCT
>JABHAX010000058.1 GCA_018674095.1 Fidelibacterota bacterium | reverse complement strand
AGTATGATCTTCAATTCCAACCGTACAATAATCACCATGGACGTATGGATATGATCCATAAGATGTATTATTAAAATCCAAGTATTGTAGTAATATTTCACCATCTCCCGTAGGTGTAACATAATAGCTTGGGTCTAATAATACAGCTTGAAATGTTTCTTCAGTATTATTTTGGTAGGTTCGAACTCTGGACCATTCAATATAAAATTTTCGAGCAGTCTCATCATAATACGTGTAAACACGGCCTTGATCTGTTAATTGTAAATCGTCCCAAAATACTGCCACCATGGACGATGGACCACCAACGCCTGGAATACGGTAATTTCTAAAAGAGGCTAAAGTAGACTCTCCCATAGAAATCCAACCATTAGAACAGACACTAATTTCATCATATTCTTGACCATAAAAATTAAAAGAGAATGGTAATGAAATCGTTTCTACATCATCTCCGTTATTTCCATTATCTGTAAGAGATGATAAATGTGTGCCACTCCCACCGTAACGACTATCTACTTCTACCCAATTATAAGTTGGTGAAATCGTATATCCAATATCTCCACTGTCATAAATATAATATCCATAAGCATCTGGACCCGTTGGGTCTGTGACTGTAGGAGTACCAATTTGGACTTCAACAATAGAGTTAGATTCATATCCTTGAGGTGTTTGGTTATTTAAAATAAAATGAACAATTGTTCCTGGTAAAGCTTCTTCCAAAGGAAATACTTCAAAATAATTATTCCCATTAAAAGCTTCATTTCCACTCTGGATGGATGCCCAAGTTCCCGTATTGTCCAAAATCTCAATAAAAGGAGATGCACACGTGATGGTTCCCGTGACGCTATAAGCATTGGTTGATCCGATATTTTTTAATTCGATTTCAAAATAAGACGACAAACCTGGCGTCAATACATCATTCGTAGATCCAATGACATTCACCCCGGTTCCAATTAGAGAATTCCCAGAGACTTGAATATCAATCACACTTTGCATTTCTGCACCACCCGATTCAGTAAAACTTATTTGGAGCCCTAAATCAGCACCATCTGGTAATCCATCAGCAAGACTAATAACAAAAGCCATAGAAGGAGAACTCGTATTACCTGAACCAATTGCCCCATAATCGACTGTTGAATTGATAATAGAAACATATCCAGAAGATGAAGAAATTTCACCTGTAATTTCGCTTGAACTTTGACTCCCATAATTTTGAGCAGGAATATATAGTTCTAGTATTTCTCCGCCATTTGCAATACCGTCTCCATTTCCGCTTGATTCTCCCGTATTATCATCGCTTATTGTAATTCCGTTTTCCGCAATATGAACGGCTACACCGGGATCATAAATCTGGAATGAACTTTGATATGGATAATAATTTCTTTTGGTTACCGTAACTAAAACAGCTCCAAGATTAGTGGATGTTACGGGTAATCTGACTTTTCCTTCTGCATTTGTATATGCAGATTCAAAAATTACATTATCCTTCCAAATGGTAACCCATGCATCTTCTAAAGGCATATTTGGTTGATTTACTTCTATATCAATAAAATTGGTTCCTGCTGTCATCGCATATGAATGTTCAACAGTTATTACAGTTGGATAGTCACTCCACATCACAAGAGATGATTCACCCATTAATGAGTTCCATTGACTAAAAATATCACAATAATTACTGGGATTTGTTGGATAATTTTCATACAACATCATTTTGCCATACATTAAAGAAGCGCCAGCAGATTCGATTTCTCTCACTAAAGTTCCATAATAAAATCCCATATCCACAATATTATTGAACATGGTATGTGTAGAACTTGTTGCAGTACCAATACTGGCAACAGCGCCTTTTGGAACCGTTGGCGTTCCAGCTCTTAAAAAAATCTCGGCCAAGGAAGTTCCCCACCCAAAATTCCCCGTACCACATGTTAAAATAGTTGCGACAGGAAGCATAAACCCATTATTTGCACTATTTATATTCGCTTCACTGAAACCACTTACACCGATATAACCACGATAGTTAAGGTAGGAAACACCTGCGGATAAACCAGCTTGCATTTGGCTTGGATAAGGAGATGAATAAATTGTATTCACATCTTCAAAACCAACCATATCTAGCATTTCGTGAATATGTTCATTTGTTATAATTGTAGAAATTCCGGAAGAAGATGGATCCCCAACTAGACAAGCTCGCTGAAACCAATTCTCTCCCATATAAGGATTCGATTCGTAATTTACAGTTTTACTAACAATAGTAGCTAATTGGGACGAACTATCAAAAGAGAGTCGTCCTAAAAATACTTCAGGGAAATTATCACTCCCTTCTAATGTGGAATATGGATGATCTCCATCTCCATTATATTGATTCCAAGTGGGAATATCATAAGAACCTTCAGCGTCTCCAACAATTGTAACATGTACGGGTGGGTTGTCCCAAGTTTCATAAGCATTTTCAATATAATCTTTTAAATTATTTTTGTCATTAACAACAGTTGAAGACGAAATTT
>JABHAX010000057.1 GCA_018674095.1 Fidelibacterota bacterium | reverse complement strand
TTCTGATTGGGTTTTTGCAAATGGGTATAAACATTACAACTCTGCGATTTCAGAATTACCTGATGTAGATTTAATATCGGTTGATTCTAGTAAAGTGGATGGACATTATATTCCAAAATCATACAAAACAAGATTTACACTCGATCTAGTTAGCGGAAATCTCCAGTTGAGTAATGTATTCGGTACCAGCGGAATGTACTATTTTTCATTCAGTGATATTCTGGGAGATCATAAAATTGCATTTGGAACTGAAATGGTACTCACGTTGGAAAACAGTGATTATTTTTTCTATTATGCGTATTTGAAAAATCGAATTGATTATCATTTTGTTGCGTTCCAAAATGCTGACTTTTTTAGTGTAGATGTATTTTCAATTGGTCGATTGCGCCATTATGGAATTCAAGGATTTTTGTCTCATCCATTAAGCAGATTTCAGCGATTAGATTATGGTGTGTCTTGGCACAATATCAATTATTCCATTTTAGAAAAAAGATTAGATGAATTTAATCAGGAGAGGTATGAAACTACATTTAGTTCAAATTATTCTACGATTTTGCCAAATATTTCATGGGTGTATGATAATACCGTTTTTGGATTTACGGGTCCCATTGACGGTTTTAGGCAAAATACGTCAATAACATTGAATCCTGGGTATGGATCTAGTAATCTGAAATTCCAAACATTGAAAACAGATGCCAGGAAATATTGGCGTTTTGGAAAAGATTATACTTTAGCTGTCCGAGGATTTTTTGGGACTAGTCTGGGAGAAAATAAACAGAAATTTTTTCTCGGTGGAATTCCATTTCTTGTTGGTGGCGGCGGAGAAACAAATGGGAAAGTTGATAATAGTCATTTTCGAGATGTGATTTTGGATACATCAAACGCAACATTGGTTCATGATATTTATTTCACAGAATATGCATCACCCCTTAGAGGCGCCCGATTTGCTGAGCGATTTGGAACAAACGCCACATTAATAAACATGGAAATTCGATTCCCATTTATCAATTATCTCGCGTTAGGATTTCCTCTCAAAATGATTTTTGGCAATATACGGGGACATGCTTTTATGGATGTAGGAGCTGCATGGGATGAGGCAGAAGAATTTACCAATACATCTTGGCCGGGACGCTATTGGGTAGAAGATCAAAACAAGAATCTAATACCCCCAACTTTGTTGGATTTCTCTCCCTGGGTCACAACGGTTGGATTAGGGACTAAAATCAATCTCGGTTATTTTCTTTTAAGGATTGAAACGGCATGGGATAAAAACCCCAACGGATATTCTAAACCACAATGGTATTTTTCGTTAGGACCGGATTGGTAAATTTTTGTTTCTTTTTTTTAACCCGATTAAGAACAGTGGTTTTTATCTTTTTTAAATTTTATGGCTAAACTAAAAACGAAAACAGCTTATCTTTGCTCAGCATGTGGAGATGATTTTCCTAAATGGAACGGGCAATGTCCTACCTGTAAAGAATGGGGGACTCTTTCCGAATTCAAAGTATCACCAAAGAAAAATGGTCGAATTCACGAATTAAGAGAGACCAAAAATTTAATTGATGTATTAAGCGTTGAACCCAAAGACAGAATCCCAACAGGCTTATCTGAGGCTGATCGTGTTTTAGGCGGCGGACTCCTTTCGGGTTCATTAATTTTATTGGGCGGAAGTCCGGGAGTTGGTAAATCCACTTTAGCGCTTCACATTTGTTCGGGAATTAATCGGAAGGCACTTTACATTTCTGCCGAAGAAAGTGAAGAACAAGTTGCTCTCCGAGCCCGACGACTTCACGTAAATCCAGATCAATTATTTTTATCCGGCGAAAATGAATTAGACGGTATCATTGCTCATATTGATCGGCTTAAACCCGAATTGGTTGTTGTTGATTCTATTCAAACTGTGATGAATTCGGGCTTGGATTCCTTACCCGGTTCTCCAAGTCAAATTCGGGATTGTGGCCAACGCTTATTGGAAGTTTCAAAACAAAAAAATGTATCTATTCTGATTGTGGGTCACGTTACAAAAGAAGGCACAATTGCCGGACCTAAAATGTTGGAACACATGGTGGATACCGTGTTGTATATGGAAGGCGATGATCGATATGATCACCGAATTTTAAGAGCAGCCAAAAATCGATTTGGCGCAACACATGAAGTTGGTATCTTTAATATGAATGAGGATGGACTTCATGAAATTGCAAATCCATCAGAAATGTTTTTGGCAGAGCGCAGTGTCAATATTCCAGGTACATCTATTTATCCAAGTTTGGAAGGGACACGCCCCATTTTGGTGGAAGTTCAAGCGCTCGTCTCTAATGCAAATTTTGGCACGCCACAACGAAACGTTAATGGGTTTGATTATAAACGTTTGGGTATGCTCATCGCTGTTTTAGAAAAAAGATTGGGATTGCTAATGGGGACAAAAGATGTGTTTGTGAATTTGGTGGGCGGCTTGCGGGTTGATGATCCGGCGGCTGATTTGTCCATCATTTGTTCAGCTGCGTCCAGCACAATGGATAAATCCATTGGAGAAGATATTGTCCTTTTAGGAGAAGTAGGATTGGCCGGTGAAGTTCGTTCCATTAACAGGCTTGAGCAACGCTTGAATGAGGCAGCAACTCTCGGATTCAAAAAAGCCATTGTTCCTTCAGCCAGTGTGAATGATAAAGTGAAAAAAATTAAGATAGATCTTCATCCAGTCAAATTTGTAAAAGATGCATTTCAGATTTTGTTTTAATTTTTCGGCAATTTCAAAAAACGATTTATTTTAATGAAATTCACAATCCAAACTACGGACTCTAATACTTCAGCCCGTACGGGCATTATAGAGACTGATCATGGGAATATTGAAACACCCATATTTATGCCGGTTGGAACTGTTGGTGCAGTAAAAACCATGGCACCTCATGAGTTGGAAGGTGTGGGCTCTCAGATTATTTTAGGGAATACTTATCATCTTTATTTACGACCTGGAACAGATGTTATTCATGAAGCCGGTGGACTCCATAAATTCAATTCCTGGGATAAACCCATTCTGACAGATAGTGGTGGATTTCAAGTTTTTTCCTTAGCGCGACTCAATAAAATCACAGATGAAGGTGTCAACTTTCAATCACATTTAGATGGGAGCCGACATTTATTTACACCAGAATTTTCTATGGAAATTCAGCGATACTTGGGCGCAGATATTATAATGGCTTTTGATGAATGCCCCCCGGGTGATTCAGCTTTTGAGACAGTGAAAAGTGCAGTGGAACGAACCACACGATGGATGAAACGCTGTAAAGATTGGTTGAGTCAAAACCCCGAATATTATGAATACAATCAAACGCTTTTTCCGATTATTCAAGGGTCTGTTAATCATGAGCTTAGACAAAGAAGCACAGAAGAATTAATCCCATTTTCCACATGTGGAATGGCCATTGGTGGCTTGGCTGTGGGTGAAGAAAAAAATGCCATGATGGATACTGTCGAATATTGTGATACAGTACTCCCCAAAGATCAGCCTCGGTATTTAATGGGTGTAGGGAAACCTGCAGATCTCATTCAAGCGGTTCGTCGGGGCGTGGATATGTTTGATTGTGTTATGCCAACACGGAATGGTCGAAACGGACACATTTTTACATCAAAAGGTGTGATCAATATTAAGAATGAAAAATTTAAACATGACTTTTCTCCCTTGGATCCTAATAGCTCTCATGGATGGGGTCGGACATTCTCAAAATCTTATGTCCGGCATTTATTCAATATTAATGAAGTGTTGGGACTCCGAATTGCATCCACATTAAATTTGTCATATTATTTAGATTTAATGGCTGCCATGAGACAAAAAATAAATGAAGGTAATTTTGATGTTTGGTCTAAATCATTGTTGAATGTTATGGAAAATCAAAAAGGGATGGCATGACGGATATTTTGGTCCGTGTTATTGACGCTTATATATTTCGCCAAACTGAAGATGGATTGAAATTTCTGCTAATGAAACGAGCTGAAACCAAAATTTATGAACATCTATGGCAAGGTGTTGCGGGGAAGATTGAAGCAGGGGAAACAGCTCCCGAAGCTGCCATCCGGGAATTAAAAGAAGAAACGGGTTTTGATCCAATACGGATGTTCGTGGCGGATCATGTGAGTAAATTTTATGAGTCATTTGGTGACAGAATGAACCTAGTTCCTGTATTTGGGATTGAAGTGGATCGGAAAAATATTACAATATCTGAAGAACATTGTGAATTCAAATGGGTAAATTTTGAAACAGCAAAAGACACATTAGTTTGGAAAGGACAGAAAGAAGGAATCACGGCCGTAAACGATATGCAAATTTCAAATGATGATCGCATCAAATGGTCACAAATAAACCTAAACTCAATTGGCACAAAGCCTATAAAGTAATGGATAGGCGGTCTATCTAAACTTTATATTAAACGAAGGAGATGTTATGTTAAAAGAAGGCGTAAAAGCACCAAGTTTTACTTTAGAAAATCAGGATGGAAAATCGATTAGTTTATCCGATTTTGATGGGCAAAAAGTATTACTCTGGTTTTATCCAAAAGCCAGTACGCCCGGCTGAACAATTGAAGGCAAGAAGCTCCGGGATGAGTTTCGAAATTTTGAAAAAAAGAATACCGTTATTTTAGGAATGAGCGCTGATTCAGTAAAAGCACAAAAGAATTTTTGTACGAAGCAATCTTTCCAATTTCAACTGTTATCGGACCCTGATAAATCAACTATTTTAGCTTACGAAGCTTGGGGAAATAAAAAATTTATGGGCCGAGAATATGAAGGTATTTTCCGGTATTCCTATTTAATAGATGAAAATGGAATGATTGAAAAAGCCTATGAAAAAGTTAAACCCAAAGAACATGCAAAAGAAGTGTTAGGAGACATCACCTAATTACTTGTTTTCAACAACAAAACTAAAGTACAGGCCGGCTATTGGCTATCTCTTTAAATTTAAATAAAATGCCCCGTCTCTAAATCGATCATCATTACTGGCATCGTCCAAATATCCCATCATTACAGAATGTCCATGGATCTCTAATTCGCCTTCTTTGATATGGAATTTCGTAAGGTGAATGGGCTCAATCCCATTGCTCAAAATCGCTGAATTTTCTGGACAAATCGCCAATTCATTCTTCCCAAAATCCTGTAAGTTTTCTAAATCTCGTCTGATTTTAAAATTTGAATTTGATTCTCCAATCTTAACTTTAGGATTCTCATCATCATAAATACACCCGCAGTAAATAGGAAGGATTGCTTTTAAAACGGCCCAAGCAGATGACATTGGTTTTAGATCACATGAAAATCGTGTCCTACTTTTCAGATCGATGGTTTTTTGAACACTATTGGTATTGACCAACAGATTATAATGAGAGAGTCGAATCCCTGTTCCTGTTTCAAAAGTGATCAATGCTTCATCATCCAATAACGGTTTGTATTTTGGGTTAAAGTTTATAGGGAATTTCTTAATTATATCAAAAAGATTGATACTTAGTTCTATCACAAGATTTGTATCACAATATGTTTTTACAGAATCTAAAGATTCATTTGCAGGAATAACTGCAATCGCTCCTAAGTGCCAAATCCCAAAAAGAAGGATCTCTGTTTGAGGAAAATCCAATTCAGATAAAATGATTCGTTCTTTTGGTTTGAGTCCTAAGCTATCTAACCAATGAGCGGTTTGTTGAATTTTTTGATAAAATTGGAGATTGGTCATTTCCGGATTATTAAAAATCATCTGATCTGAAAATTTTATATTTTGACCTTCAATCAAAGAGCGCATTGATGGATATGGAATCATGTATTCAATCGGCTCAACATTTCCAATACACTGGGCCTGGTAAATTTGTTTCTTAAGCTCTGTTTTCACGGTAAAAAATTAAGAGGGAAGAATCTACATGCAATCGGGAATTAATACATTAATTTAGGTCCGTCTCATACCTGGAAGGTTGGAGGTCCGAATCCTTCCATCGCAACACTTGAAAAGCCTTGGATTCCCGAAAGGAAATTGATGCTTTTTCTTTTACGTTTCCAGGCAATTAAAAATATTCTATAGATTTCAATGCTAGACAATGGGAAACAAGCACTTGATTGAGCTTGTTCTTTGACTTAATTTTTCTCCTGAATTGCAGATAATTGCAATCTCAAACACTAAATTATTAAGTGGTACGAACGACTGGGGCAGGACACATCTCGTAACTTTTGGGGACTTTCCCACAAACAATTTATTTAATCCGAACAATAATAGGACTGTTATTATGGCGACTTTGATATTGCGGGATACACACCGCGCATTAGAAGAAAAAATGGAATCTCTTGATAAACAAAAGAAACAGACTTCATTAAAGATTAGAGATGCAGCTAGTCATGGAGATCTGAAGGAAAATGGGGAATACCACGCTGCTAGAGAGGAGCAGAGTTTTATAGTACGTAAGACGCGAGTTCTGCAAACCCATTCGCCATTCAAGATCATCGAGTATGGCGAAATTGAGACTGACAGGGTAGGATTTGGCAATAAGGTTACAATCTTTGAAGAGGGTAAAGATGAGGCCGAAGACTATTACTTATTAGGTCCCATTGAATTTGAGTTGGATCTTTATCCCATGGTTATAACCATCCATTCACCTTTTGGCCAATCCATAGTTGGGAAAAAGATTGATGATGATTTTACGCTTGAAATCCGGGGTAAAGAGACGAAGTTCACAATTACTGCAATTGAAAAGATTACTGCAAAATGATGACAAAAAAGCCTTACTGAAATGCGGGTTTTAAACTGCATTGTTCTATGTGGTTTCTACGCTCTTCTGTAAGTTCTCTAATTGTTACAACATCGTTGGTCTTATAACCCGATGGGTAGATTTGGGAATATGAGATTTATTATTAATTAAATAAAAGGGAATATGATGGGAAAGGGAAAAGATGCTAAAAAAAGCGAAAAGAAAAAACCTTTAAAATCAGCTAAAGAAAAGAAGTTAGCCAAAAGATTGAAAAGAGATGGAAAAGAATAAAACTGGATTATCACTAAACAAAAACTTCACTTTTTTAATCAAAATTGGAACATAAAGCCCCACATGAGTCGGGTTTTATATATGTAGAGTTAGGTGGGTAACATAATCTGATCGTCTTATTTCGTTTCTTTCTTTTCATCCGGCTTTATTTTTCGAATTATATCAAACGTATCAGTCGTTCGGGCATAACCATTTCCGGCAATGCGCCCCAAGGCTTGGAGTTTCTCTAAATTGATTCGTCCATCTTCATAAACTTCTTCATCAATATGAAACAGGACGATGGTTCCAATAACCACAAATCCACTGCCAGCAGTGCCATCACCAATTTCTACGATCTGATTTAATATACATTCAAAACTCACCTTGGATTCTCCAACTCTGGGTGGTACCACTTTTTGAGAGGCAATTGGCGTGA
>JABHAX010000056.1 GCA_018674095.1 Fidelibacterota bacterium | reverse complement strand
CGCTTTAATAATTCCTTTTTCTTTTTTTGGTATTCTTCTTCGGTAATAAGTCTTTTTTCTTTCAATTCAGCCAGTTTCTCTATTTCCTCAATAATCTGTAAAACAGTTTCATGTTTATTATTATCTTCTGTCTCTTTTACGACTAAAACTCGTTGGTGAACTCCACAATCATGTATCCAATGATCCCAATGATTCCATCGCCAATTGGCTCCAATATGAATTCGGGGTTTATGGTATTTAACAACATGGTGAACCTTGTGCTTACGATGTTTTTTATGTTTATGCGTTTTATTTTTTCGGTGTTCAGAAAATCCAAAAGAAAAAACAAAAAGGACTGAAAGGATAAGTTTAATTATTTTCATGAAATGCTCTCGTAATTAGGCTATTCTATCAGATACCCACATTTCAAATAAGTTAAAACTCAATCTTATTTATTATATTTATGTTGCGCTCTCAGTAAGCGAACATTCGCCGTTTTTTGCTCCCCATCCTGCATAAGAGATACAACACGTAATGCTTCCATAACGGGAATGTTTAAATTGTCTGAATTGGAATAAAGTGCATCCATGTGAAGTGCCAGAATTTTCAAATTATATCCAGCTTCCTGTGAACGGTATTCATCTGCAATTTCATAAAATCGTTCTATATAATAAGGTTCAACCCAATTAGTTTCATGATGAAATTGTTTTCGCACTTCGGATCTATGGTGGGATTTCAACTTAGAGATTGCCCCATAAACCCCATTAATAAAGGCAATTTTTTCATCTTGGGAATACCCACTCCAAAAACTTGCCGGTGCCCCATTTTGCGCCCCGAGAAGCGAAATTAGAATGAGAATTAAAAGTTGAGTTTTCATTTGAGTTTACCTTCGTAGTGATTTACGATTGGGATCCGCCGACCAACACCAAAAGCCCTAGATGATACTCGAAGCCCCGGCGCTGCTTGACGACGTTTATATTCATTAAATCGAATTTTTTGATAAAGTGAATTTACTAATTCCTGATCCGCTCCATCTTGTATCAATTCTGAAGGAGATTTACGGTCTTCAACCATGGCATCAACTAAAGGACTAATCACATCATAATCAAAAGGATCAACTTGATTTAGCGCCAATTCCGCGGAGGGCGGCTTGCTAATACTTCCTTCAGGAATTCTTCCCGGAGTTTTAGTATTAATCCATTTTGCTAATGCATACACATCGGATTTACTCAAATCTGAAATCACAGCTAATCCACCACTCATATCACCGTAAAGCGTACAATATCCTAAAGCCAATTCTGTTTTATTTCCTGTAGATAAAACCATCCAACCAAACTTATTTGATAATGCCATCAATAGATTCCCGCGAGCTCGGGCTTGAAGATTCTCCTCGGCAACATTAGGCTCTAAACCCAAAAAATGTGGATGTAATACAGTTTCCATACCATCCACAGCTTCTTGAATTGGGATAATGCGATAATCAATCCCCAAATTTTCTGCTAATAATTGTGCATCTGATAAACTGTGGTTACTGGAGAATTTTGATGGGAGTGATATTCCATGAATATTTTCCGAGCCAAGAGCTTCTGTTGCTATTGCACCAACCAAGGCACTATCTATGCCACCGGACAATCCTAATACGGCTTCTGTGTGACCCGTTTTTTTAAAATAATCTGCCACTCCGAGACACAAGGCTCGAACCATTTTTTCTTCACGAGATGTATTGTGGATTTCTAGTGCTTGAGTCCTTTCAAGATTAACTAAAACCAAATCTTCTTTGAATACTTCGCCTTGACCAATACAATCCCCATTGGAATTAAATGCTAAGGATTCACCATCAAAAATGAGCTCATCTTGTGCCCCAACCATATTACAATATAAAAAAGGAAGTTTGCTTTCTTTCACTTTTTCCAAAATAAGATCTGTTCGTTCTGCCAATCGTCCATCATGATAAGGCGATGCTGAAATATTAATAATAACATGGGCGCCATTTTCTTTTTGAAGTTGGCTCACTTTGCACTCATATTCACGATCCCACAAATCTTCACAAATTTGGAGGCCAACTTGAACGCTACAATCCTTGAGTGGAATTTCAAATACATTGGGCGTGTTACCACCTGTAAAATATCTGTCTTCATCAAACACATCATAAGTTGGAAGTAATATTTTATCCGTTGAGAATTGGATTTTCCCTTCAAAACAGATTGCGGCAGAATTGAATATTTTCCCATTATCTTGACGAACATATCCAATAATTAAAGGAAGGGTTGATTTTGAAGCAATTTCGTTTAAACATGCTAAGTTTTGGTCCACAAATCCACTTTCCCATAAAAGGTCTTGGGGTGGATATCCGGGTATAGATAATTCTGGGAATACAACAATATCAGCATTTGCTTCAATACTTTTCTTGTAATACATCAAGATAAGCTTTTGATTAATTTCAAAAGCACCTACGGTAGGATTAATTTGGCAAAGTGCAATCTTCATCAATGAATCTCAAATGTTTTATACTCACTTTCACATTCAAACCATTCAATACTTATTTTTTTTACTTTTGCTAATGGTGGCCCATCTTGTAGCCATCCGAGTAAAAGCGATAAATTATCCATATTACCTTCAGCCATAATTTCGACAGCATTATTAAATATATTTTTTACCCAACCTGTTAATCCAAATTCCAATGCTTTAGTTTGAGTTTGTTTTCTAAACCAAACTTTTTGGACTTTTCCAGAAACTAATACTTTAACTTTATACACGATTTAATTCCATATTTAATTTTGTAAGTACATCATGGGGTGAATCAGCTTGAATCACATTATCAATATCCCAAGTTTCATAGCCAATCACCGCTTTATTTAATTGAAAAGCATAGGCAAGAAGTGCATTTCTTGCGATATCCATTCCAGTTGCAATTGGAATTGTCAAAACTCATTTCCTTCCGATAAATCTCGTCCTTTCAAAATACCAATAACTGTGCCATTTTCTTCACAAACATCTTTTGAAATTGCTTCCATTACGCCTGATCCACCACCGCAAAAAACCAAGAAATCTTTCTGAGCAAGTAGCCGACCAATCTCAACCGTATTTTCATACACTTCTGGCGTGATATCACGCCCCCCAAAAATTGAAATTCGGCCCGAATAGTCCAATTAAGGCTCCAACCTAGTCATCGTTCTAGGGAATGGTATTGTTTCTCTAATATGTTTTGTTCCGCAAATCCAACCAACAGTTCGTTCCAATCCAAGTCCAAAACCAGAATGAGGAACCGAGCCATATTTTCTAAGATCTAAATACCATTGAAATGGTTCTAAGGATAAATCATGATGTCGAATTGTATTTATTAGAATATCAATATCATCTTCTCGTTGTCCGCCCCCAACAATTTCGCCATATCCTTCCGGTGCAATCATATCAACACCCAGTGCCAAATCATTGTTTTTCTCATCACGTTTCATATAAAATGCTTTAATTCCGGCAGGCCAGCGATGAATCATGACAGGTTTATCAAATTGTTCTGAAATTAATGTTTCATCGGGAGACCCAAAATCTGAGCCATATTCAAAATCACTTCCCTTATCTGTGAGTATTTTGGCCGCTTCATCGTAAGTTATTCTAGGAAACGGTGGAACAATAGCTTCTAATTTTGAGACATCTCTTTCCAATGTTTTTAATTCAGATTGACACTGTTCTAAAACCCGTTGGATAATGGCACCCACCAAGTTTTCTGCCCAAGTCATATTCTCATCCAAATTCACGTAAGCCATTTCTGGCTCCACCATCCAGAATTCTGTTAAGTGGCGTCTCGTTTTTGATTTTTCTGCTCGAAAAGTTGGACCAAAACAATAGGTTTTTCCAAAAGCAGTCGCCCCAGCTTCCTGATACAATTGGCCACTTTGTGTTAAATAGGCTGAACGCTCGTAATAATCAACTTCAAAAAGTGTTGTGGTTCCTTCCACCGCATTTCCAGTAAATATGGGGGAATCAATTAAGGTAAAATCATTATCATCAAAAAAGTCTCGGATTGCTTTTACAATCTGATGTCGCACTCGCATAATTGCATTTTGCCGCTTGGATCTCAACCATAAATGTCGATGCGACATTAAAAAATCTGCACCATGTTCCTTATGGGAAATCGGAAACTCTTCTGTCACGTGATTCACCACAGTGATATTTTTTATTCCCAATTCATATCCACCCACAGATCGTGGCTCTTTTTTGACAATTCCAGTGATGATAACTGAATCTTCCTGATTCAAATCCTGTTCCAAATCAAAAGAATCATCTGTTGCTTCTCCTTTTACAACCACACCCTGAAGTAAACCACTTCCATCCCTAAAAATTAAAAACCAAATTTTTCCAACATTTCTTGTATTATAAACCCAACCTTTTAGTTGGACTTCCTGTCCTTCATACTCACCAATTTTTTTAATTGTGACTGTATCCATTTTGTCTAATTCCCTTTTTTAAAATACCAATTTAGATGCAATTTTATTCATGAAATTTAAGACACAAGATGGTTGACAAAAATTTCATTTTACCACGTTGTCATAATTTCATTCAAAATATCTTCTGAAATTTTTCGAACTGCAACCTTGGTTGCGAACGCTCGTGGCTCTCCAAATTCATCATCATCTTCCTCGTCAATTTTTCCGTCATTATCATTATCGATTCCGTCTGACCCAATATCCCCACTTAAGCCGTAAGCACCAAATCCCGAATACGTCCCTTCCAATAGATTTTTGTCTTGCGAGACATCATACCATTCTAATTTTACGTCAATTTTATATCGGTATTCTGACACGGATTCCTTCTTACTGTAGGTGTAAGGACCTTCACTTACCTTTTTCACTGTACCTCGGAGAATTGAATGTGCAACTGATTCTTCTGTGATATTTAAAATTCCAGCTTCATTGAATTCTTCCAAAATCCCATCTGTAATTTTTTCTGCCAAACCAAATTCGGCCGTTTCATTATCCATTAGCGGAATGGCAATTGATTTAATATGGGGTGGAATTGATCCAGCCATAGAATAGAATCCACAAGATATTTGAATTATGGAAACTGTGAAAAGTAAAATAGAATAAAGATACTTCATTTTATTCTCTCTTTTTTATTTTGGGTTCGAGACCAAATTCTTCAATTTTTCGATACAAAGTTCGTTCACTCATTCCCAGAGATATTGCAGTTTTCCGTCTATTATTATTAAAATATTGAAGCGATCGCGTAATAGCTTCTTCTTCCAAATCTTTAATCACCATGTCTCCAATTGCATCATCACGAATAAGTTTGTGTCCTTCATCTGTAATTTCCATAGATTTTTCCGGAATGGGAAATCTTAAATCCGGATTATCCATCATGGGAAATGTGGGTCCACTTGGCGCCACTTGACCACTCACCATCATTTTCTGAATCATTTCTGTATCCTGTTTCAACATGAAAAGTTGACGCAAAATGAGATCAATCTCTGCTTTATCAGATGATTGATTCACCAAAACCGGCAATGCCGGATTATAATTGGGTTCGGTGGGAAGCACATCCATTAATTCATTTTGTACAATATCCTTTGTAATTCTCTCTCCTTTTTGAAATACAAGAATCTTTTCAACAAAGTGCTTTAATTCACGAACATTTCCAGGCCATTCGTATTGTTTCAATACTCGGATCGCTTCCGGCATAAACCCTCGATATAATATGTCATTGGATCGAGTAAATTCCAATGCAAATCGTTCTACCAAAGGCCCAATATCTTCAACCCGATTTCTTAAGGCTGGCACATCAACTGTTACGGTTTTTAAACGATAATAAAGGTCTTGTCGGAAGTTACCTTTTCTCACCAATTCACTTAAATTTTTATTCGTTGCAGCAATAACGCGAACATCGGTGTATCTCATTTTCACTTCGCCAACGCGCATAAATTCACCACTTTCCAAAACTCTGAGCAATTTTACTTGCGTATCCAAAGGTGCTTCACCAATCTCATCTAAAAATATTGTCCCTTTATTAGATTCTTCGAAATACCCTTTTCTATCTTCGCCTGCACCAGTAAAGGATCCTCTTTTATGACCAAATAATTCGGATTCAATAATCCCTTCCGGAATAGCGCCACAATTCACAACGACGAGCTTTTCATTATTTCGTTTACTTGCCTTATGAATTGCTTTTGCAACTACTTCCTTTCCAACACCAGATTCCCCAGTAATCAAAGCCGAAATATCCACAGGTGCAATCTGAGATATCATTTCCAAAATATGGCGAATTCCTTCTGACGTACCAATAATTCCGGATTGTTTTTGAAGTCTATCAATATCGATCATGACAGGCCTCCTTTAAAATATGTTTTTAACATGAATTTTGTCTTTTTCCAATTAAATAATAAGTCCAACATTTCTATTTATAAACCTCCCAAGTAGATTTGATTAATGTATCCAAATCAGAATAGTTTGGCGACCATTTCAATACCTCTTCAGCTTTATTTGAAACGGCAATTACTTTATCAGGATCACCTGCACGACGCCCAACTATTTGATAGGCAATCTCCTTTCCAGTTACACTTTTCGTTTTTTGTATTACATCCAAAACTGAATGCCCTTCACCCGTTGCAAGGTTTACCATCAAATCTTTGTTATTATTACGAATATAACCCATTGCTTTTACATGAGCTGTAGCCAGATCACTCACATGAATATAATCTCGAATCCCTGTCCCATCATGGGTCTCATAGTCGTTGCCAAAAATTTGCATTTCTTCTCGAACCCCTGATGCAACTTCCATAACAATTGGAATCAAGTTTAAGGCATTTCTTTCTTTCCCTTTGATCCGTCCCTTTCGATCATATCCTGCTGCATTGAAATATCGTAAAGCTGCAAATCGAATCCCTTTCAACTCACTAAACCATTTGAGATTTTTTTCAATCTGCAATTTTGTTTCACCATAATAACTAATAGGAATGGTGGGATGATTTTCATCTATTGGGACGTATTTTGGTAAGCCATAAACCGATGATGTGGAAGAAAAAACAATATTCATAATTCCATTTCGATCACAAGCGTTTAAAAGGGTGAGTGTGCCAATTAAATTATTATGTGCATATTTTGCAGGATTCGTCATGGATTCCCCAGCAGCTTTCCACGCAGCCAAATGAATAATACCATCAAAACCGTTCGACATAATGGAATCTAAATCCGAATCTGAATGAGTACTTCCATTTACAAATCTTGCTCTTGGATCAATATTCTCTTCTAAACCGAGAGACATATTATCTAAGATTGTTACATCATGACCTTGGTCAATACATTCATAAACAACGTGTGAACCTATATATCCTGCCCCACCAGTTACTAATATTTTCATGATATTGCTATTCCTAAATCTTTTTCAAATTCTTCAATTTCGTCTCGAATCTTTACTGCTTTTTCAAATTCATATTTTTCTGCAGCCTCTAGCATTGCTTTACGTAGTTCTATCAAAATCATTTGTTTTTCAGCTTCTGGGATGTGTGCTTTATCATATCCCGGCACATACACATCTTCTTTTTCTCTCATGGAATCAGCAACAGATGTGGATATCATAATGTCGTCTATTGATTTGTAAATGGTCCTTGGCGTAATGCCATTTATTTTATTGAATTCAGTTTGTACTTTTCTTCTTTCTTTCGTGGTATCAATAAGATATTGCATGGCTTTTGTTATTTTATCGCCATAGAGAATGACGAGTCCTTCAATATTTCTTGCGGCTCGTCCGGCGACTTGCAGTAAAGAACTTTTAGATCGTAAAAACCCTTCTTTGTCTGCATCCAAAACAGCCACCAAACTCACTTCTGGTAAATCCAGACCTTCACGTAATAAATTGATACCAACTAATACATCGAATTCACCTATTCTCAGTTCTCGTAAAATTTGAACCCGCTCGATAGTTGGAATGTCAGAATGAAGGTATCGAACACGAATATTTAAACCGGATAAATACTCAGTTAAATCTTCAGACATTCTTTTGGTTAAGGTTGTCACCAAGATTCTTTCATTCCGTTTTACTCGATATCTAATTTCGCCAACCAGATCATCAATTTGTCCACGGGACTCTCGAACATCAACTTCTGGATCCAGCAAACCCGTTGGACGAATGACTTGTTCAATCACGACACCTTTTGTCATTTCCAATTCACGATAAGAAGGCGTTGCGGATGTGAAAATCGTTTGCTTTTGAGCCTTGAAAAATTCGTCATATTTCAGAGGTCGATTATCCAATGCACTTGGAAGCCGAAATCCATGTTCAACAAGTGTCTCTTTTCGGGCTCTATCTCCATTATACATTCCTTGAATCTGAGGTAGCGTTACATGAGACTCATCCAAAATAGTAAGTGAGTTTTTCGGAAAAAAATCCTGTAAAGTATAAGGTGTGTCTCCTGGTGCACGATCTGCGAAATATCGCGAGTAGTTTTCAATCCCTGAACAATAGCCCAATTCAATCATCATTTCGATATCAAAATTTGTTCTTTGTTCAAGACGTTGCGCTTCCAAGAGATTTTGATGAGACCGTAAAAAATCCAATCGCTCGGTCAATTCTTTTTGAATTTCACCAATAACACGCAATGTGGTTTCTTTATCTGTCACAAAATGCTTTGCAGGGAAAATGACAGCTGTATGGATAGTTTCTTTAATTTCACCCGTTAATGGATCGAATTTGGTAATCGATTCTACATCAGACCCAAAAAGCTCAAATCGAATGCATGCATCTTCATAAGCTGGAAATACTTCAATCACATCACCGCGGACACGAACATTTCCCCGTTCCAAAACTTTATCATTGCGAGAATAATGAATATTGACCAATAATAATAAAAATTTTCTTCGATCTAAGCTGTCACCTGTGGAAACAGAAACAGACCCTTTATTATACTCTTTTGGAGATCCAATACCATAAATACAAGAGACTGAACTCACCACAATCACATCTTCCCGAGCCATAAGAGAACTCGTCGTTTTTAGACGAAGTTTGTCAATCTCCTCATTCACAGACATATCTTTTTCTATGAAAGTGTCTGATACAGGTAAGTAGGCTTCCGGTTGATAATAATCATAATAGGAAATGAAGAATTCAACCGCATTGTTTGGGAATAACTGTTTGAATTCTCCAAATAATTGAGCTGCGAGAGTTTTATTATGACTCATGATTAAGGTCGGCTTTTGAACCGCTTGGATCACATTCGCCATCGTGAATGTTTTTCCTGAACCTGTTACACCCAATAAGGTTTGGAATTCATCACCACGGTTAACACCCATAACTAATTCTTCAATGGCTTGGGGTTGGTCTCCCTGTGGCGTGAAATCTGACTTAATTTTGAACTCTGCCATAATGTCTAAATTACGGAGTTTTTTAGACGGGGGTCAATGGCAGACTTTAATTAGATTTAGACTAATTAGTGTTTGGGCGTTCATGTTTTAAAGTGCTTATGGTACTGGTTTTTCCCACTAACCATCAAACACAGATTAGGAATAGTAGCTGGAATTAAATGCAAGCAGAAATCCAGGCACAAATACAAATTGGCAAATTATTTCAGATTGCCCCAGGATTATTGATTCATTAGTATAGAGCAAGGATTAATCAAAAATTGATAATCCTATCCACCACTTGCTAAATCGGCAATTAACAATAAGTCAAGAATAGTAAGCGTACCATCATAATCAATATCCCCCGCACACGTTTCTGATTGAGTTGGGATTTCCCATTGCAAAAGTAATAGTAATATTTTAATAACATCCATCACATTAATAACCCCATCAAAATTGGCGTCTCCTTTTGGACATTCTCCGGATTCCGCTTCCACAGAAATAACTTCAGCAACGCTTGTTGAATCATTTTCTAAAAGTCGGGTTATTATCCCGTATTCATAAATGCCACCTGGAATAACTAAACTGTCTGTAAATAATGTAATATTGGAAGAAAGAGTTACGAACAATGAATCATCTTTGTATAAATAATTTTCGAAATTTGATATAGTATCTCCACCGAAAAGCGTTGTTGGATTTTCCCAAAATAGCTGAATTACAGAGCCCAATGAACCATCTCCATTAAAATTGGAAACTGAATTTGGATCTAGAGAATCAGATGCCATAAACTCAGAAACAAGAACAGCTGAATTAAATAAATTTAATCGACCACCACTTACAGTAATATTTTCCAATGCGCTGATTGAGTCTATCCCATTTAATATCATAGATTTTAGAGCGAGTGCAGCATCTCCCGGATTCGTTTTAAAAAACTGGCTAAAGCCATTTGTCATGACTGAATGGAGAAATCCAATGGAACCAGCAACGTGTGGTGTTGCCATACTTGTTCCAGAAAGGCTCGATGTGGATCCATTAGAATAGGTGGAAATAATACTGCTACCAGGCGCCCCTAAATCAATGGATTCTAAACCATATCCAGCAGATGCTTTTTGGTCATTCCGATTTGTATTTGTTACGGTTACAAGATAATCACTGGTACATCCTGTTGGCACATCACCAGCATTATCCACATTGGTATTCGCATTAATTGTTGCAGCCGCACTGAGAATTCCAGCTTCTCCTAAGGCTGTGTATGCCTCATCCCATAATGGGTAATTCCCTGAAGAACAATCGGCATTATCGATCCCAAAACTTGAATTAGTTGCAACAACAAAAGCTCCTTGTTCGCCATTTGTGTCATTATATAAAACACGTTGATCTAAGACATAACCGTACGCTTCCAACGCAATTGAAGTTTGACCTGTTGAACCCATCACAATCATGAGTTTAACATTCCAATTTACCCCTACCACCATACTGCTATTATTTCCTTCAGCACCTACGGTACCCGCCACGTGAGTTCCATGGCCGTTTGATGATATATTCCCATTAGAATTGTAGGCATTCCAACCGTTCACATCATCCACATAGCCATCGTTATCATCATCAATATTATTCCCAGATATTTCGTCAGTATTCACCCAAATATTATCGTCTAAATCAGGATGAGTTAATAAACAGCCTCCATCCACAATGGCCACAACAATATCATCACCTAATGCATTCACACCACCCA
This sequence comes from Fidelibacterota bacterium, assembly GCA_018674095.1. Classification (GTDB taxonomy): domain Bacteria; phylum Fidelibacterota; class Marinisomatia; order Marinisomatales; family UBA1611. The sequence continues at coordinate 27,176 of JABHAX010000056.1, read as the reverse complement.
TGGATAAATCCCACGCTTCTGGTGCATCAATATCCGCATCTTCTAATCCGCTGGATTGCCCGGTATTATGCATGCCCCATTGCGACCCAAAATCGGAATCATCCGGAAAATTTTGACGTTGAGTGATATAATGATCGAATTGTGCATGTTGAATCCATGGATTCTCAGAAATTTCTTTCAATGCTTGCGGAGCTGTAATAGAACTATCTATGATTTTGACTAAATAAATATTGACACGTTTCATTAAAGGTTTTTGAACCTTAAAACGGGCTTCGTCTAAACTAAGCTTCAATTCTTCGACGGAAACATCTGGCATTGCTTGAATTAGAATATTATCAGAAACATATTTTTGTGCAATTAATCCTGTAAATAAAAAAAATAAAAAAAGAGTTTTTTTCATAAGAACCTTGAGATAGTTAAACTGTTAATAATAATACGAATCATATAAAAAGATTGCTCATGAATTTTTGTGTGACTTTGAAAATTCTGAGGCCATTTTTTGAATTTCTTTACATACTTGAATTGGTATCCCAGTTTCACCATGAATCACTTCAGGAGTGAGTTTAGCTATTTCGCCAGGACCATCAAACGTTTGTAGCAATTTTTCGAGTCGTTTTTTACCCATACCCTGAATTGCGGCAAAAACGGAAACGACCATATCTTTATTCCGCTTTTGCCGTTGGAATGTAATGGCAAAACGATGGGCTTCATCCCGGATTCGCCTCAGCAATATGAGACCCGGACTTTGTTTATGGATGGATTGGGCTTCAGGATTTCCGGGGACAAAAACTTCTTCCAATCGTTTGGCGAGACCCACCGCAGGAATATAGTCCAATCCCAATTCTCTTAATGCTGAAAGTGCCATACTTAATTGACCTTTTCCCCCATCAATTAATATCAAATCCGGTAAAGGTTTTTCTTCATCTTTAACTCTTTTGTATCGACGAAAAACCACTTCTCGCATAGATGCAAAATCATCTATTCCAGATACAGTTTTAATATTGAATTTTCGGTATTCAGTTTTTTTAGGTTTTGTATCTATAAAACAAACCATGGATGCCACCGTATTTGTTCCACCTAAATGAGAAATATCAAATGCTTCAATCCGCTTGGGTGGCACATCCATATTTAAATCTTCCTGAAGCTGACTCAACATTTTAGGAATTTGTTCTTTCCTTTTCACTCTGCGAATGATCCATTCACCTAATAATAATTTTGCATTTTGATGGGTTACCCTCATTTCTTTAGCTTTTTCGCCCTTAATTGGATACAAAAAATGAACTGCACCCTTTCGTTTTTCACGAATCCAAGAATTAAGATTCTTTTCATCTTCTGGATGGATTTGAAGTGCAATCTCTTTTGGAATAAAATCGCTATCCATGTAAAATCTTGTAATTACAGTTTGAAGTGTCGTTCCATCATTTTCATCCAAACCTTGCAACGACACTTTTTCCCGACTGAAAATACGTCCATTTCGAATGCGGATAATAACTGCAACTCCCAAATTATCTTCTCTTGCCAATGCAATGACATCTCGTTCTTCAAAATCTGTTGCAACATGACTTTGCCGCTCCTTGAAGGATTTCATCGCTTCCAATTGATCACGGAAAATTGCAGCTTCTTCATACTGTTTGTTTTTGGATGCTGTTTCCATTAATTCAAAAATATATGTTTCCGATTTTTTAGTTTTTCCTTTCATGAAATCTTCAATCCGATTCACCATATCTTGATAATGTGATTGGGAGACTAATCCTTCACAAGGTCCTTCACATTTTTTAATATGATAATCCAAACAGAGTTTTACTTTTTTTTCTGCAACAATTTTAGCATCTAAATAAAAACTACAGCTCCGGATTGGAAAAATCTTATACAACGCTTTTAAGGTCATTCTCAATCGTCCAACATCAGTAAAGGGGCCATAATATTTAGAACCATCACGGACAATTTTTCTCGTTAATAAAACTTGGGGATAGGGCTCTTTTGTTATCCGAATAAATGGATAAGTTTTGTCATCTTTTAAATCAATATTATATCGGGGACGATGAGTCTTAATTAAGTTTGCTTCCGTCATAAGTGCTTCAACTTCATTTCGGACAATGATCCATTCTAGATCAGCAATTTTTCTTACCAATGAAATAGTTTTGGCTTGTTGGTGTTTTTTACTCTGAAAATAGGAGCGAACGCGATTACGAAGATTTTTGGCTTTCCCGATATAAATTATTTTTTTATCTTCATTGAAAAATTGATACACCCCGGGATAGGTAGGAAGTTGCTTTAATTTATCTTTAATTATCTCATTCATGGAGAAGTGAAATTACAGATATGTTTTAAAATCTGAAGGTTTTCAGTGGTGAAATTGAAAATAAATTCAAAAAATTTGATGAACTTCGTTCATAAAAATTTAAGGTTTTTCAGCTAATTCTACCAATACGCCACCCGTAGATTTTGGGTGAATAAATACAACTTTATATCCCTCAGCACCTACAGACGGTTCATCACTTAGAACATGAACCCCCAACTCTTTAAGCTCTTTTATTGCGTCAGTTATACTCTCTACTTCAAAACATACATGATGAATCCCCGCGCCACGATTTTCCATAAATTTAGCAATGGGAGACTCTATATTAGTTGATTCCAATAATTCAATTTTACCCTTTCCTGTATCATAAATATCTGTAATAACACCCTGATCTTCTACCACTTCTTTTGACCGATGCTCAATATTTAATATATGTTTCCAAAAAGGTGAATCTTGAGCTAAATCTTTTACGGCAATGCCGAGATGTTCAATTCCGAGTATTTTCATATTCAATTTTAAAATAAGTTCTTTTAATAAGGCGGAGAGTTAATGGATTCCAGATTAATGTTATAATAATATATCATCCGTTGAGTTTAACCTAATGCCAAGACCATTCCCTTTTGGTAAAACGAGTCTACCATCTTCGACTCTCGCTCCACTATACGGATCATTGTTAATCAGTAAATTACCATCGAGATCAACCTTATCCACTTCACCAGCTAATTGGGCAGCCGCTGTAATTCCCACAGATGATTCGACCATACAACCCAACATGATTTTCATGTCATAAAATTTTGCCAAATTGATCATTCGTTTTCCTTCTTCCAATGATCCGCATTTCATGAGTTTAATATTAATCCCATCAAATACATTTACAATTTTTGGAATATCTGTAGAATCACGGCTATTCTCATCTGCATAAATATCCAGAGGAGATTTCTCTCTTAATACAGCCGTTTCCTTAAGCTGATCTGCTGGAAATGGTTGTTCAATAAATTCCACATTTTGGTCCGCTAACCATTTGCAAAAATGGAGTGCTGTGTCCGCTTGCCATCCTTCATTTGCATCCACTCGAATCAATTTATCAGTATGCTGCCGAATTTCTTTCATTATATCTCGATCCATTTTTGGCGTTCCCAATTTCACTTTCAAGATTTTATAAGGATCGGCTTCTTCTATTTTCTCTCCAATTTCATCTAAATCTCCAATAGCGATGGTAAAACTTGTGATAGGCATTTTGTTTGAATTCATCTCCAATAATTCTGAGACAGGTTTTTCATTTTTCTGTCCCCACCAATCCCAAAGCGCCATAGAAAAAGCTGCTTCTAATGCCTTAATCCCTTTCAATTGAGGTAAAATATGATTCCAAATTGTATCTCGCTTTGTACAAATTTCTGGAAGTTTTACTTTTTGTTTTAATACAGATAATATTCGTTCAGTAGATTCATTATATCGTAGTGACGGCGCAGCTTCCCCTCGTCCGATAATTTCCCCATCTTTGATATATATAAATACCACATCGTACCAGTCATTAGAACTACGTGCAATTCCAAATGTGTGATGTAGATGAATACGATAGGTTGAAAAACTCAGTTCCATTCGTTTAATTCTTTTTGGATTGTTTCAATCATGTCCTTCCCACCAAACCTTACCAGATCAGTTGCAGGTAAATCATATCGATATCGAGCAGCATTACAGGTTTCTATGGCAAGGTCATTCTGTAATTTTAGTGTGAGAAAATTCAAACCAAGAAATTTGGACTGTTTAAAAGGTTTCATCAAATCTATATAATTTTGCATTAAAATTTCCAAATCAGGAATTGGATGATTTGCCACATCTATCTTCCGGCCCGGTTCATGAGCGAAAATAAGAAAATCGGGCATAGAACCATGAAGGAGACCTAAAGTAACCCCCGAGTACAACAGATTATTTAAAGCGCCTTGTCCTTCGACAATGGCCAATTCAGTATTATCAGGAAGTTGATCTAAACAATACTCGATCTCACCTGCCATGAAATCTGATACGACTGCATCAATGGGAACACCGTTTCCCGAAAGCAAAATTCCTGTTTGTCCTGTACCTACAAATTCTACTTTTCGGTTTAGTCTTCTGAGAGCAAGAACCAATTCCCATGCTGTTGTCATTTTCCCGGTATCACAATCGGATCCAACAATAAGCATGACAGGGAATTTTCTATTTTTCCAAGACCCCTTGGGAAAATGAGGTGGGTTTGGGGAACGACGGAGGTCAGAAATTGTTACATTCATTTTTTTTGCAAGGTTAAAAATTTCATTATCATCCTTTAAAAATACATGCATTCCTGAAATAATTTGGCATTTTGCTAAAAGAGCATCTTTAATCTCATTTCGATAATTGTCTTTTAAAATACCACCTTGTGGAGCAGCACCAATAACAAGTTGTGTAGGAGAATAAGAAATGGTTTCATTGAAAGATGCTACACAAGGAATATTCCCTCCCCATCCAATAACTTGTTCAGCTGTTTGTCCTGCTTTTTCCGGGTCTATTACAGCTACCACTTCTTTCGGTCGATATCGAAGAAGCATATTACCTGTTTTATTTTCAATATAATTAAATGCATTGGGTGCAAGGATTACAATTCTTTCCATTTTTACCGAAAATTTGCTTTTCTTTTTTCCACAAATGCTGTTAACCCTTCGGTGGTTTCGTCTGTTTCAAATAATTGACTAAAAGAATCAACTTCCATATTTAATCCGTCAATAAGTGAATGGCCCGCAGATTCATTGATGCAATGGAGTGATTCAGCAATACAATTAGGTCCATTACCCAAAATAATTTTTGCGAATTTCATTGATTCTTCAAGTAGGTCATTTAAAGGAAATACTTTATTAGCTAGGCCAATTCTGTGTGCTTCATCTGCATTAATCATATGTCCACCGATAATGAGTTCTATGGCATTCCCTTTTCCAACAATTCTTGGAAGACGCTGTGTTCCTCCCCATCCGGGAATAAGTCCCAATTTGACTTCCGGCTGAGCAAATATTGCATTTTCACTCACGAATCTTAAATGGCACGATAATGCAATTTCACAGCCTCCTCCCAAAGCGAATCCATTTACCGCGGCAATCACGGGTTTAGGCGAGTCTTCAATTGTCATCGTGACTTCTTGACCCAGTTTTCCAAATTCTAAAGCAGCCCTTTTATCTAATTGTTGCATCACTTTGATATCAGCTCCAGCAATAAAAGCCTTTTCACCCGCACCCGTTAAAATGATAACACCGACACTTTCATCAGCAATCATTCCTTTTACAGCCTGATCCATTTCTTTTAAAATATCTGGATTCATGGCATTCAACGCGTCTGGTCGATCAATAGTTAAAATTCCAATTTGATTTTTAATCTCTTTTTTTATGAACATAATATTCCTTATTTCCAAAAAGTTCGACTAAATAATACCATCACAGTAAATATCTCAAGGCGACCTAATAACATACAAAAAGTTAGAATCCACTTTCCCGGATCAGATAAAAGCGCATAATTATCCGTGGGTCCAAATTGATTGAGTCCTGGTCCAATATTTCCCATGGCAGATGCTGCAGCGCCAATTGCAGATTCTAGATCTAATCCAATAGCAGCAAGAGCAATTGTTGAAAGAACAAAGGCTGACATAAAAAATAGGAAAAATCCCAGCGTATTTCGAACCACATCTTCAATAACAAGTTGGTTTCCGATTCGAACTGGAATGAGCGCACGGGAATGAAGCACTCTTCTTGTTTCGAGAGCAGCATATTTTACCAAAAGCATACAGCGAATTACTTTCATACCTCCAGCAGTTGAGCCACCCATTCCTCCGACAAACATTAAACTAAGTAGAATGACTTGAACAACAGCCGGCCACATTTCATAATCTGCAGATCCAAATCCTGTGGTTGTCATTATTGAGACAGTGGCAAAAAGAGATTCTCTAAAATTCAATCCAGAAAAATGACTACTCTGTACGGCAATTGCTAAAAATATAACGCTTGTGACTACGATTATTCCACTTAAGTAAACCAAAAATTCCCTATCTTTGATATACGATTTGAAATCGCCACTTATTGCACGGAAATGCAAAGAGAAATTGATGCCAGCTAGAAACATAAAAAATATAATTATATAATGAATTCCTAAACTATCATAATGTCCGATGCTTGCATTTTTAGTTGAAAAACCACCTGTGGGCATTGTGGTTAACGAATGACAAATTGCATCAAAAACATCCATCCCTGCTACCATTAACGCAAAAGCTTCAACCGCTGTAATTCCGACATAAACAATCCAAAGAAATTTGGCCGTTTCGCGAACACGCGGTGTTATTTTATCTGCAACGGGTCCAGGAACTTCCGCCTTAAATAACTGAACACCCCCAACACCATATAAAGGCAATATTGCGATATAAAAAACAATAATCCCCATTCCACCAATCCATTGAATAAATGATCGCCAAAATAGAATACCGTGTGGAAGACTTTCAATACCATTTGGAAGATGCGGAAGGGTTGCAATATTCCCAATGATAGAAGAACCCGTCGTCGTTACGCCAGACATTGATTCAAAAAATGCATCCGTAATATTGGGAATTGCTCCGGAGAAATAAAAAGGCAATGCACCAACTATAGCCGTTGTTACCCAAGAAAATGTAACGATGGCATATCCATCTCGATTTGTTAAAGACTGTTTATGACGAGTTAAGAACCAAACCGGAACTCCAATTCCCAAACATATCAACATAGAATAGATAAAGCCGTTAAAATCTGATTCACCGTAGATATATGAAATAAAAATAGGCAAAACCATCGTAATGCCTAGAATAGAGAGAAGTGCTCCAAGTATATTTAGGAGTGGTTTAAATTTCATAATCCGAATAATTTTTTCAATTTAGCGATAGCTTTTGGTTTTGCAAAAACGAGAGCCGTATCATCATCCGTTAAAATTGATGTCCCATGAGCAATCCTAATCTTTCCATGATGGTTTATGATTCCAACAATACTATCTTCTGGAAAATTCAGGTCTTTTAATGGACGCTGAGTAACTGGGCTACCCGTTTCTGGCTGAAATTCAATAACATCCAAGTCTATTTCGTCAAATGTGACTACAGGAATTTCTGTTAAATCCGTATGAAGTTCTTTCAATATTGAATTCACAGTTGATAAATTTTTACTAATGACCGCACCGACGCCAATTTCCTGAATCGTTGGGATATACTCAGTGGTAGAAATATGAATAATACTTTGTTTAGCACCTAAATGTTTGGCTAATAATCCTGCAATTAAATTAGTGTTTTCATTTTCGGTTACAGAAATAAAACTGTCAACATCTTGAATAATTTCAGATTTTAAAAATTCTATATCAGTTCCATCACCATAAATAATCATGGATTCCTCAATACTGTGGGAAATTTGACCGGCTTTGGGACGATTATAATCCACTAACCGGACGTTAATCGTATCGCTAGGTAAAGCCTTTGCTAAAGATCGCCCAATTTTTGAGCCACCCACAATCATAACACGATGAGTTTCTGTCACTTTTTTACTAAGAAGACCTAATAAATTCTCAATATCTTCTTTCTTAATTAAGAAATAACCAATATCCCCATCTTGGAATTCAAAATCTGACCATGGAACCATAGTTTGTTGTCCGCGATGAACAGCAATTACACCAAATCGAAAATGACTATTTTCAGTGCAAACTTGGCCCAATGGTTTTCCAATCACATTTTCACAGGTCCCATTAATATTTAACCCCAACATTGTCAACCGGCCAGCTTCAAAATCCATAACCTGAACAGCATATGGATGTTTTACTAATCTCATAATTTCTTCACAAGCGGCTTGTTCTGGATGGATAACTACGTCAACACCAAATTTTTCTGGGCGGATTATGGAATCTTTTGCTGTGTATTGTTGGTTTCTTAATCGAGCAATGATTTTATTAGCACCCAATTTATGAGCTTGCTGAGATGCAATTAGATTCACTTCATCTACACGGGTTAGACATAAAACATAATCTGCCTCACCCACCTGCGCTTCAGTGAGTGTTTTTGGGCTGGCGCCATTTCCTTCAACCACAATAACATCTAAGTTTTCTGATGCACGACGACACTTAATAGGATCAAGGTCGATAACGGTTATATCATAATTTTCTTCGCTTAATGCTTTGGCGACATGGAATCCCACTTCACCTCCACCAATAATAACTACTTTCATATGTTGATACTCTTATTAAATCAGAGAAAAAATTACTTCAATTCACACCGAAAAAAAGCTTTTTATGCACTCGAATTTTTCCGCTGAATATTCGCTCCCAATGAGCGAAATTTTTCTTCAATCTGTTCATACCCTCTATCAATATGATAGATACGGCTCACTTCAGTTGTTCCTTTTGCTGCCAATCCTGCTACTATTAGGGACGCACTTGCACGAATATCAGTTGACATGACCGGCGCTCCAATCAACTCATTTACGCCAGGTACAAATGCTGTATTATTTTCTAATTTAATATTTGCGCCAAACCGGTTTAACTCTGGCACATGACTAAATCTATCATGATAAACTGTATCTGTAATCATAGATGATCCTTTCGCTAATGACATAAGTGCCACCCATTGTGCTTGTAAATCAGTCGGGAATCCCGGATAAACTGCAGTGGTCATATCCACGGGTTGGATTGAGTCTGCTGGAGAAATCGTAACCGAATTTGTTGTTGTTAATATTCTACATCCAGCTTCTCGTAATTTTAATAAAACTAAATCTAAATGCTGCGGTATAATATCTTCTAACGTGATTTCACCTAAAAGTGCGCCCGCCGTTAAAAAAGTGCCAGCTTCAATGCGATCCGGAATGATATCCACATCTGCAGAATGTAATGAATCAACACCGTCGATAACGAGTCTCATGGTACCAATTCCATTAATATTTGCACCCATATCATTTAAATATTCACAAAGTTGAACAATCTCCGGCTCGCAAGCAGCATTAATAATAATTGTTCTACCTTCCGCCGTTACAGCCGCCATGGCAATATTTCCGGTGGCTCCAACCGATGGAAATTCAAAACTAATTTCGGTCCCTTTCAATCGCTTTGCTTCTGCCAATATATATCCACTTTCAAGCGTAATTTTTGCACCAAGTTTTTCCAATCCTTTTAAATGAAAATCCACGGGACGAGGACCCCAAGCACATCCTCCTGGGAGTGAAACTTTTACAGTTCCGAATCGAGCCAATAAAGGGCCTAAAACATAAAAAGAAGCTCGCATTGTTTTGACCAAATCATAGGGAGCCTCAGGATTATTGACTGTGCTACCATCAATTTCTAGTCGCCCTGAATCAAAAGTGCATTTTGCTCCAACAATTTCCATTAAACGAATCATTGTTTTAGTATCTCTAAGATCCGGTACGCGCGTAATAACTGACTTTCCTTTAGCCATTAAAGCTGCTGTCATAATGGGTAAAACAGCATTCTTCGCACCACTTATTTTCACAGAACCAGATAAGGGCTTTTGCCCTTCTATTAGAATTTTATCCATTAAGCACTCGTTTCTTTAGTTCCAACAAATAATTCACTAATTATTCTGGGACTTTCTATTTCATTTAAATAATTTACTTTTACAAATGTTTGGTCATTTTCTACGATTTTTGTTATATGCAAATGGTAATCGGCTTTTCGGGCTATTTGAGACAAATGAGTAATACAAATTACCTGTTTAGATTTAGAAAGTTTCAATAATTGATCTGCTACTTTTTCTGCAGCAATTCCAGAGATCCCAGAATCTATTTCATCAAAAATCAAAGTTTGTACGGGATCCAAATCCTGAAACACTGTTTTAATGGCTAACATTATCCGTGAAATCTCTCCACCAGAAGCGATTGATGCTAACGGTTTTACTGGTTCTCCGGGATTAGCAGAAAGAAAAAATTGGACCCAATCAATTCCTTGTGAATTCGCTTCAACATTTTCACCATTAATGACAAAAAATCCTGAATCAGATTTTTTCATTGAAATATTTATTTTGAATACAGCACCGGGCATATTTAAAAGTGACATCGCATTTTCGACTTTTGCTGAAAGTATTTTTGCATTTTTTAATCGCGATTGATGTAATCTTTTGGCTAATATTGAAAATTTGTTTTGTTTAAATTTAATTTGCTTTAAAATTTCATCTTCCGACAATTCAGGTTTTGTTAAAGACTTTATTTCTAAATGAATGGATTCTCGATTATTTAATACAGCTTCAATTGAGCCACCATATTTTCTTTTTAAGGATTCTAATGCTTGAAGTCGTTCAGAGATTTCAGATAAAATTTCAGCATCAAATTCAGAACCGGATAATTGCATCGAAATATCAGTTCCCGCTTCTTGTAATTGGATAATTGCCGTTTGATACAATTCAGAAATTTGTTTTAAATCTTCATCATACTGTAATAATGATTCAATTGACCGGAAATTATTTTCTAAAATATCAATGACAGAATTATCTCCTTTATTTACCTGATTTTGAACCAATTGAAGCGTTTTAATTATATCTTCCAAATGACTCATTTTTTTAAAATCCTTATCCAATTTTAAATCTTCGTCGAATATAGGATTCACAGAATCAATCTCTTGTGCCTGAAATTTCAAAAGGTCTAAACGATCACGCCTTTCATTTTCAGTTTGGCGAATCCTATATAATTTAGTCTGATAAGATGTTAATTCTTGATAGGTCTGTCCAAGTTTATTTACATCATCTTTATGACCACAGAAATGGTCCAAATAATCAATATGACGATCTGTGTTAAGAATAAGTTGTTGGTCATGTTGACCATGAAAATCCACTGTTGTTTCATTTGATTTTTTCAAATTAGTCACTGTGATAGGTTCATCATTTTGAAATGCTTTTGTCCGACCTTTATTGGAAATAAGACGACGATAGGATGTCTGATTAAAATCTGTTTCAATTACAGCACGATCAGCGCCAAACCGAACCATAAGTTTATCAGCTTTTGCGCCCAAAGAAACGCTTAGAGCTTCTAATATAATTGACTTCCCGGAACCGGTTTCTCCCGTAATAACCGTAAAACCAGGTTTCATGTCTAAATTGACTTCGTCAATAATAGCAAAGTCTTTAATATATAGATGTTGGATCATGTGATTTTTTTATACACAAATGAGCCAGTCAAGGCACCCAATATTACACCAATTCCATCAGCAAAAACATCATAATGACTCGGAAATCTTCCAGGAATAAATGATTGCCATGTTTCATCAATGGAGCCAAAAGTAAGTCCAAAAATTGCCATATAAATTACAGGGTTTTTTAAGTGAGAATAAAATGCACGAATCCCAAGAAATCCCACAAGTGAATATTCAATAACATGAAGCATTTTATCCCATGTTAATGCCATAATGGGTGGCATAGATTCGCCTGGAATACTAGACCCTAAAAGTATCAAAACAAGATATCCAAAAAAGTGAATTTTAGAATTTTTCATAGCTTGATATTATTTTTGGAATTTGGTCAAATAAATCTGACGCTATTTGTCCACGATACCCTTTTTCAGAAATGAGATTATCAGAAGCTTTACCATGAATAAATGATGCAACAGCTGATGCGGTTTTCAGTCCCATTCCTTGTGCGATAAAACTGGCAATAATACCGGACAAAATATCTCCAGTTCCGCCAGTTGCTAAGCCAGGGTTTCCACTGGAATTAACTATCACTTCTTTTTTATTAAATGTACAAGATGGTACCTGTTTTACCAATGCGGTGTGATTAAACTTGGACATAAATTCAGTCATGAATTCTGGAAATGTTGAAATTATATTGTTTTTATTAACGCCAGTTAAATAAGATAATTCGCCAAAATGTGGTGTAATGATCAAGGGGAATTCCCGCATATTTAATTCATCAATAGCGTTCGCAAAAGGGTATAATCCGTCCGCATCCAATACAAGGGGTTTTTGAATTGAAACGACTAATTTTTTTATCAATTGTTGCGTTTCTTCTTCTCGCCCCAATCCTGGGCCTAATATTACAGAATCTGCCCAACTTGTTTTTTCAAGAATTTTTTCAAAATGTTTTGTAGATAAAAAACCACTACCATCATCAAATAATGATAGCGTCATTCCTTCAAGGATAGATCGTTCAAAAATATCATTTAATGATTCTGGAGCTGTGGTAATCGTTAAACCCGAGCCGGAACGGAGCGCCCCATAAGTTGCTAAAATTGCAGCTCCGGTCATACCTTTTGAACCGGCGATAATGAGGACCTTTCCAGCAGAGAATTTATTAGAATCGACTTTTGGCCGCTTTAATAAGGATTGCACCAATGATTCATCAATCGCCTCCCAATTCAATCCAGATAATTTATAGTTTGGAAAACCAATATCCGCAACGTGTATATCTCCAGAATAATCTTTTCCATTTCGAAAGATCATTCCGATTTTTGGGGCTTCGATTGTTACAGTGGAATCTGCCCTTACTGCAATCGGATCAATCATTCCAGAATCTCCATTTAATCCAGAAGGAATATCAATGGATAACACTTTTGATATAGCGTTATTTATCCATTCAATCCATGGTACAATTTCAGTTTTTAATTCCCCGTGAAATCCTGTCCCCATTAATCCGTCAATAATCAAATTAGGATAATCCATTTCAGGTAAATTTTCCCCATATGTCATGGGAATCCCCAACGCTACACAATTCATGTAATAGTTTAGACTATCACTTTTTATTACATTATTACTTTGGATAGAATGAATTTTTACATTGATTTTACTTTTGAATAATATTGATGCGGCCGCAAAGCCATCTCCTCCATTATTCCCTTTTCCACAAAGTACAAGAATAAATGGATTCGGTAATTTCGCTACTAATTCTAAAGCTTTATCGGCAATTCTTCTTCCTGCATTTCCCATGAGGGTTTCACTCGAAATCCCCATTTCGTCCATGGCGACGCGATCTAATTCACGAGCCTGAGATGGGGTTAATAATTTCATTCTAAGATATATATTGAAGAAGCAATCGCATGGGATCCAGTATGAGAAATTGAGACTTTACATATTCCACGATGATTAAAAAGTAAATTCACGATTGGTTCACCAGTACTGGAAGATTGAATTTCAATTGCTGAAAAAGCAATTGGATTATTTTGGCCCGATGATTTTAAGGCTTTCATAATTGCTTCTTTTGCAGCAAAACGACCTGCGAAATGAATTTCCGGAGAAGATTTCGATAGACAATAAGTCTGTTCTGTTTTAGTGAAAATTCGATTCAAAAATCGGTCACCTGTCTTCTGAATAGCAGATTGGATCCTAGAGACTTCAACCAGATCAGTACCAATAAATATATTAGGCAACATTATTAAACTCGTTGATAATTACAACGAGTTGATATATGTCATTGATCTCCCAATCAGCACCAGAATTTATAGTCCCAAACGTATCGCCGTATCGGGCAAAAACCGTTTTCATTCCAATCTGTTTGGCGCCAACCACATCACGCTCAGGCCAATCACCAATCATAATCGTTTCATTTGGGTTCAGTTTCATGGCATCCAACGCCATTTGAAATGGTTTCGCGGATGGTTTTCTCTCACCGCTATCATCATGGGTAATGACAACATCAAAGTAATGATACAGATTTAAATAATAAATTCTCATCCATGCTTCTCGACTCGGCGCATCAGATACAACGCCCAATTTTATTCCCATTTTTGCCAGTGACATGAGGGTTTTATTCACATTTGGATATGCCATAAGGTTTGCTTCTCTAGCGCGTCGATAAGCAACAATTCCAGCAGCGAGAAATTTATTATCTACACGTCCAATTTGTTTTTCAATAAAGACATCAAAGACTTTTTGATTTTCCCACCCAAACTGTTCATAAATAGAAATAATCTCATTATAGGATAATTCTTCATCCACAAGGAGCCCCGCTTCAATCATACTCCTAATTGCTGCCTTCACAGCAAGTTCTTTCATTTTCATAAAGTCGAGTAATGTGTTATCTAAATCAAAAATAACACCTTTAATTTTTTGTTGAGACATGAGATTTATTTTTCGTATTTCTCAGGATTTAATATTTCGTCAATTTTACGTTCGGCCATTTCTCGCCATGCTCGATCTTTTTTAGCTTCTTCAAAATGCTTTCGCGCACGCGTTTTATTTTTACGACCCAATTCTGCCAAACCTAGTTCTAACCATCCTCCGCCGAATGTACGTTTCAAATCAACGGATGCTTGAGCCGCCTTGGCAGCTTTGTCAAATTGTTTGGTTTGGTTTAATGCAGACGCAAGATTGAAATATTTATAATAATCTTTTTCATCTAATGAAGTTGCCACCGCAAGATTATCCACAGCCAATTCATACTTTTCTAGCTCTATATAAAGCACGCCTAATAGCATGAATCCATCTGCATAATTAAGATCAATTTGGGTAACAGTTTTTAAAATATCTTCAGCCAGTTTGAAGTCTTGTTTTTCCGTATGCAATTTCCCAAGGTTCCCATAGGCTTTAGAATATCCAGGATTGATTTCGATTGCTTTATTATAATGAACTATTGCATCATCATTTTCACCATCTGATTCGTATGCCGTCCCGAGGGTGAACCATGTTTTATCATGATCGGGTTTTAGCTCTAATACTTTATTTAAATGACGAATTGCTTCTCGTGAATTCCCCTGTTTCTTTTCCAAGACACCTAATTGAAAATAAGCCAGATAGAACTCAGGATCATATTCCAATGCTTTTTCATAATAATCAGTTGCTAATCCAAGGTTGCCTCTTTTATAGGATTTATTACCCGCATTTAAAAATTGTTTAGTTACATTATCCAATCCTTTCCGCGCTTTACGATGGGCAGGATAAATTTTAAGTGCATTGCTGAAATATTGGGCTGCACCCTCAAGATTCTTTTGGCGAAATCTTGATAAGCCTTTATAAAATTCTGCATCTGGGTAATATGGATGTGCCTGAGCAATCGCATCATATTCTTTGATAGCTTCATCAAAGAGCCCCTGCTGCACATTGCGATTTCCATTTTGAATGTGTTCTGTAATTTTTGTTATTTGATTTGCCCAATCTCTGAAATCTTCATCTGCTTGTACAGCTTGAATTGAAAATTCATTCGCTTTTTTCAGATCCCCTTTATAAAGATATAACTTAGATAAGGCTTGAATGGCTGGTGCAAAAGACGGATCAATTTGTAAAGATGAATTAAAAGATGCCTCTGCTCCTTCAATATCCCCGGAAGTTAATTGAGATTCACCTGTACTTAATAATACTTCTGGATCTTGTGCGAATAACAAGGAAGTTGTAAGAAAGATTGAAAAAATAAATTTAATTGCTTGTGTCATTTTTATCTCGTTGCGTCTATCATGATTCAGTTAAAACCTGAATAAAATGTGGGTCGAATTTTAATCAATAATCTTGATGAATAGCATAATAGAATCGCTATTTCTTGGTGGGAATATTATCAACTTTTCTATTAAGTTTATTGAGCTCACTATCAAAAGATTTCAAATCCCCTTCGAATGATGATACGTCACTATTCAAACGATTAAATTTATTTTTTAATTGAGAGAATTCATTTTTAAAATCATTTAAATCTGTCGAAATCTTTTTTCGTGCTCTTAAGGAATTATTGTCTTGATCTTCTAACGCATTATTTATTGTTTTAATCTGTTTGGTCAAATCTTCCAACATTTTCTCCATACCTGTTGCTAATTCATCTGTTTGAGATTTTAAATTTGCTGTTAAATCTAAAATCAAATTTTTATTGGATTCGATTCCATCTTCTACAGCAGAAAAGCTATTTTGAACTTTCTGAACTTCTTGAATAAGATTCGCTAAAGAACCGGACATAATATCGATTTGATTTTGTTGATTTAGTTGACCGTCTTTTGTTTGCTGTAATTCCGTATTCAGATTAGAAACAGTTCCAGAAATCAAATATGATTGATTTACTGTCACATCTAATTTTTGCTTTGCTTTTACAAATTGTTTATTGAGGGTCAAAACAGTATCATCGATGCCACCCATATCTTGACGATTGACAGCAATATCAACACGTTGGTTGCTTAAATCATCCTGGACATACTGCATTTGTTTTTTTTGTTCGCGTCCCTGGGAATGAAGTCTTAGGAGGTCTATCTCGAATTCATTTTGTAATACTTCTAAATTTTTAAATAATTCATATAAATCATCAAACGCAAAATTTAAGGAATCGTTCCAGTGGTTTACCTGCCCCGTTAACTGATTTATGTGGTTTTGAAGATAATCAAGACGCTCACTTATAAAAGTCAAATCGCCTTGTTTTGCTAAGTCTTCTCTCCCTAAAATATTTTTTGGAAGAATTTTGATAGTGCCTTGCTCAGTTTTTAAAAATATCCTTTGCTGATTCTCGTTGACAACTTTCCCTTGTATAATTGACCCATCTTTTAAAAAGAAAATAGAAATATCTTGGGCGAAAGCTGGCATGGCCACGCAAAGTAATAATAATAAAATGTTTATTTTTTTCATCTCATTGTACATGTAGAGTCGGGAAATCTAAACCTTGGAAATGATTGGGGCAATGAGATTAAATAGGAGATTTAAAAGCCAATTAAAAATTAAATTAACTCTTAAGCTAAAAAAGTTATTCATTTAATAATAAAGCCCTGAAAAATCATGGTTGAGTCATGTATGTACCGAAGGCCGGACTCGAACCGGCACAGGGTTTCCCCCACATGCCCCTCAAGCATGCGTGTCTACCAATTCCACCACTCCGGCATTAAATCATTCGTCCCCGCTTAAATCCAGGGTTCCTTCAGTACCGATAGGAATTTGTTCTGTTACAGGTGTGATGGGTCTATCTTCTGCTGCTTGTTTTACAATGGAAGAAGTGGAATTTTCTGAAGGTCCACTCATGATGCTAATCACTACAGCTAATGATAGAAATATAGTGGCAAGCCATGTGGTAATTCGGCTCAACACATTCCCTGCATTTTGCCCACCCAAAACAGAGCTTGCTGAATTCCCACCAAAGGTTCCTGATAATCCACCACCTTGACTAGCTTGCATTAAAATTACTGATATCAGCATTAAGCTGACAATTGCATGTATTACAATTAATATTCCTGTCATAACGTCCTCATTTGAAAATTCTCTACATTATTAATTATAGATGTGAATGTGGTCACATCTAAACTTGCTCCACCAATTAAAAAACCATTTACGCCTGAAACTTGTATAAGGCTTTCTGCATTTCCTGAATTTACAGATCCTCCATACAAAACGTGAATATCATCAGAATTCGGATAAAGGTCATCTAATATTTTCCGAACAGAATGATGGGCTGATTCAACTTGCTCAAGCGATGCTGTTACACCTGTGCCTATGGCCCAAACAGGTTCATAAGCAATAACCACATTTTGCAGTGAATTAACTCCATTCAATCCTTCT
Source organism: Fidelibacterota bacterium (assembly GCA_018674095.1). Classification (GTDB taxonomy): domain Bacteria; phylum Fidelibacterota; class Marinisomatia; order Marinisomatales; family UBA1611. Next base: position 9,436 of record JABHAX010000056.1, on the reverse strand, counting down.
TCTAATTGGCTTTTTAAGACCAATTCAGTTTGCCCAGCATCTCTCTGTTCAAGTGATTCTCCGACACATAATATCGGCTTCAAATTTCCAGCTAAGACAGCTTTTACTTTCCGATTGATCCATTCATTTGTTTCACCAAAAATATGGCGACGTTCTGAATGACCTAAAATTACAAAACTTGTTCCACAATCCTGAATCATTGAGACTGATATTTCACCAGTAAAGGCACCATTTTCTTCCCAATGACAATTTTGAGCAGCACTGTAAAAAGGCGGTTCAACATTCAAATCAAAAAGCCCAGTAAAAGGCGGGGCGAAAATAACGGAAACGTTTTTCATTTCCAAAAGCAAATTCGTTGTTTTTTCGACGAAAGAACTTCCCGCAGTTGGCGTTTTGTTCAGTTTCCAATTTCCTACAATCATGGGGATTAATTTCATTTTATATCTCCAGAGCACTCAAAGCTGGTAATTGGTTTCCACTCAGTAATTCTAACGAGGCTCCACCACCAGTAGAAACGTGTGTCATTAATTGACTTAAGCCGTATTTTTCAGTTGCAGCAGATGTATCTCCACCTCCTACGATTACTCTCAGTCCATTTTCAACACAATTAGCGAGATGAATCCCGAGATCTCGAGTTCCCTTTGCATATGCATTTTTTTCAAATACACCCATTGGGCCATTCCAAACAACCGTTCCTGATTGACTAATGATATTATTAAATTTTGAAAGTGTTTGGGGTCCAATATCCAATCCCATCAACTCTTTAGGAATTTCATTGATTTTAAAAGGACCTTTTGAATTTTTATCATTTACAGATTCCCCACAAATAACATCTTCTGGCAAATGTAATTGTACTTGACTCATTCTAGCTTTATTTAAAATATTTTTTGCTGTTGTAACCATAGTATCATCTACAAGCGACCCACCGACTTCTTTCCCACGTGCTTTTAAAAATGTAAATGCCATTCCACCGCCAATAATTATTTGGTCAGCTGTTTCAATAAATTTGTGGATGAGTCCTAATTTGCTTCCAATTTTCGCACCACCCAATATAAGGGTTAAAGGTCGTTGTGGCTTTTTCATTAATCGATCTAAAAAATTGATTTCTTTATCCATTAACCAACCAATTCCAGCATGTTTAAATTGGGAAACAACGCCAACATTTGATGCATGAGCTCGGTGGGCAGTCCCAAATGCATCATTGATATAAATTTGACCATGACGAGCTAATCTCGAAGCAAATGAATAGTCATTTGTTTTCTCACCATCATGGAAACGTAAATTTTCTAATAAATGCACTTCACCAGATTTTAAACTAATGGATGTATCAATCGCATCATTAGACACACAGTCATTTGAAAATTTAATAGGCATTTCCATAAGTCCCGCTAATTCTTCCCCAACCGAGATTAGACTTAAAGATGGATCCACATCTCCATCGGGTCTTCCTAAATGGGACATGAGTACAACAGCTGCACCTCCTTCTAAACAGGTATTAATAGTGGGTAATGCTGCTTTAATGCGGAAGCTATTTGAAACACGTTCTCCATCGAGCGGAACATTGAAGTCCACTCGAATAAGAATATTCTTTCCTTTTAAATTAAACGCTTTAAGTGTACGTATCATTTGCTTTCTCCAAAGGTGTTGCAACTGTCAAGGCGACAATTGATTTTGCTCCTGCATCTTTCAATACAGTTGCCATAGATGAAATGGTGGATCCGGTAGTTAACACGTCATCTACAATTCCAATATTTTTTTCTTTTACATTTTTTGTTATGCGAAATGCCAATTTCATATTTTCTAAACGTTCTTTGCGATTGAGCGTTGTTTGAGAAATTGTATATTTCACCCGTTTCATAAGGTGGGGAATAACTTTGATTCCTAATTCATTGCCCAGTCCAATTGCAATCCATTCAGCTTGATTAAAACCTCTATCCCTGTATTTTACAGGATGTAGCGGCACGGGAATTAAATAATCCATTTTTGGAAACGAATACGATTTTAATCTTTCACCTAATTTTTCTCCAAGGAATTTACCAATCTTTGCTCTTTCTTGATATTTCAAAGAATGGATAACAGGACGTAATATTTCCCCAAAATCCCAACCCGAAAGTGCAACATCAATATCATCTTTAATGGTTAATTCTTGAACTCTATTTTTAATTTGAATACAGGTCAACTTTTGAAAGCAACCTGAACATATAGGATCACAAGACTGAATTTCTCCGCCATTACAGACCAAACAATGATTTGGAAAAAGTAAACTTATAAAAGCATTCCCTGTGGAATTCAGGGCTGGAAGTATTATCTTAGGTACCATATTCAAGCCTAGAAATTAAAGGAGTTCTCAAAAACATACCAAGACCGAATAGTTGGATATTTCTTTTTTTCTTCAAGCTCGGTAACTTCACTCATGACTGATTTTTTCGTAGGAAACAAAACAAAGATTGACTTTCAAGACCTTATGCCTCATCGCATTCACGAGATCTTGTTGGTTGCCAGCGCCTACGATGCATTCATATTAGAAGAGGACGGACATCTTACGGAACAAATTCTGACTGAGTATATTGGAATGAATTTTAATTATGCACCAAGAGTGACTCGTGTTTCTACTGGACATGAAGCTATTGAAACAATGACTAAAAAGCAATTTAATCTAGTCATTGTTATGCTTCGAATTGAAGATCAAGATCCTATTTCATTGGGGTCTGCTATCAAAGAAAAATACCCAAAAAAGCCTGTTATTCTTTTAGCGTTTGATGAATCTGAACTGAAACAACTTCCTGAGAATATTTCACCAAAATCGATTAATCGTGTTTTTATTTGGTCTGGGGATGCCAGTGTATTTCCAGCCATTATTAAATATGTGGAAGACCGGAAAAATGCCAAACAAGATATTGGGAAGGGCGATGTACGATCCATATTATTAATTGAAGATTCTCCACGTATGTATTCTGTCCTACTTCCTTTGATTTATAAAGAAATTATGTATCAAACTAAAAATTTGGTGAATCGCAGTTTGAGCCCATCCCAACGCTTACTCCATTTAAGAGGGCGACCTAAAATTCTTTTAACACCAAACTATGAAACTGCACAAAGATTCATAAAGAAATATAAAAATAACATGATTGGGGTTATTTCTGACGTTCGATTTCCAAAAAATGGAATCAATGATCCGAAAGCTGGATTAAAATTTGCGAAGTGGGTTCGAAAAATTGATCCGTCTATACCGATCATGCTTCAATCAACTGAAGTCGTAAATGAAGCCATGGCAAAAGAGGTTAATGCTACTTTTTTACATAAGAAATCCAAAACATTGTTAAACGATCTTAGGGACTTCATTATGGATAACTTTGGCTTTGGAGATTTTATTTTTAAAATATCCAATCAAAAAGAGGTGGGACGAGCCACAACAATTGATGAATTCCGAGATAAAATCAAAGATATTCCAGTCGAATCCCTTCTCTATCATGCTGAGCGACATCACTTTTCAAATTGGCTTGCTGCTCGAACAGAATTTAAGTTGGCATCTAAACTTCGTCCTGTTTTTGTTCATGAGTTTGATTCTGGCGAATTATTAAGAACCTATTTAATTCAATGTTTGGATTCTGAAATTGACACATCTAATTCAAGAGTATTGGATTACACATCTGCTCGAATGAAAAAAGAAAAATCTGAATTTTATAGATTGTGTGGTGGTTCATTGGGAGGAAAAGCGAGAGGATTAGCTTTTGCTCGAACCATGATAAAACAATCTGGAATCAATACAGATTTTGACCAAGTGACCATAAGAGTTCCAAATTGCGTTGTGGTTGGTACCGACGAATTTGATCTATTCATGAAAGACAATCAACTGTGGAAGAAAGCACTACAGCTTTCTGATAATAAAAAATTGGAACGTGCATTTAAAAAGGCAAGACTTTCACTTGATTTAATGCTCAAATTGGAATTGTTTATTAAAGACAATCAATATCCATTAGCAGTTCGGTCATCAAGTTTACTCGAAGATTCCCAATATCAACCGTTAGCTGGTACTTATGAAACTATCATGCTTCCTAATAATTCACGGTCAAATAAAAAAAGATTAAAAGAATTAATAATAGCGATCAAATGTGTTTTTGCATCCACTTTTAAAGGAGAGGCAAAATCTTTATTGGATAATACGTCCCATCGAATCGAAGAAGAGAAAATGGCTGTAATTATTCAGGAAATCGTTGGACAATCTTATGAAAGTAACCGATTTTATCCAACGTTTAGTGGTGTTTTAAAAAGTGTTAATTATTATCCTGTATCTTATATGGAACGGGATGAAGGTGTCGCTTACCTTGCTCTGGGATTTGGACGCACAATCGTTGATGGTGAAAAATGTTTAACGATTTCTCCGAAATACCCATCTATTTTGCCACAATTTTATTCAATGAAATCAACAAGGCAAAATTCTCAAAATAAATTTTATGGTCTTGCGCTCAAATCAAAATTAAAAAATTCCAAGGAAGACCTTTCATCTTTTTCTCTAAAAGATGCAGAAGATGACGGTTCTTTAAAATGGTTGGCTAGCGTCATTTCTAATGATGATAATACTTTGCGGGATTCTCTCTCTAAATCAGGGACTCGAATTGTATCCTTTGCACCCCTTTTAAAGTGGAATACAATTCCACTCGCTGAAATTGCAAATCAAATTTTATCACTTGGAAAGACAGCTTTAGGTTGCCCTGTTGAAATTGAATTTGCAGTCAATATGAAACCCGATGAGAAACCAGATTTTTGTTTGCTCCAAATTAAACCCATGGTTTTGACTGGTCTGAAATCTTATCAAACCAAATTGACTGAATCGGACGCATTTTGTAAAAGTCACATAACGCTTGGTGATGGAAAATATGACCAAATTCACGATTTCGTTATGGTGAGACCTGAATCATTTGATCCGTCAAAAACGAAAGAGATTGCCCAAGAGGTTGATGAAATAAACCGAGAATTTGGTCATGATGAGAACTACATTCTATCTGGACCCGGACGGTGGGGTTCCGCTGATCCTTGGTTGGGAATCCCCGTAAATTGGCGGCAAATTTCACAAGCTAAAATTATTATCGAAGTTGGGCGGAAAGATTTGCCGGTTGATCTATCATTTGGAAGCCATTTTTTCCAAAATATTACGAGTCTCCATGTTGCCTATTTTACTATTGATCCTAAACGGAGTGTAGATTCGTTAAATATGGATTGGCTACAAGAGGATTGCTTAATTAAATCGGGGACTTACGTTAATTGGTACCATTTTGAACAACCCTTCGTGGCAACCCTAGATGGAACAACTGGCAAGGGATTAATTTTTCAGCCGATTCCTGAAGAAATTGAAATAATGGATGAGGAAGAATCATCCGGGATTTAATATTCTTAATCCAAAATAAACAAAAAAGCCCCAATACTAATCGGGGCTTTTTTGTTATAATAATATGAGTAAGGTTTAGACCACTCCTTGGTCTAACATTGAATCCGCAATTTTGATAAATCCAGCAATATTCGCACCTTTTATATAATTCACTTTACCATTCTCAGTACCATGAGTTACACAAGCTTCATGAATATTTTTCATAATCGTATGAAGTTTACTATCCACTTCTTCACGACTCCAATTTAGGCGCATACTATTCTGACTCATTTCCAGCCCACTTGTTGCTACACCACCAGCATTAGCGGCTTTCCCCGGACCAAATAAAATTCCGTTATCCATAAATACATTCACAGCATCAGGATCCGTTGGCATATTTGCACCTTCTGATACAACTTTACATCCATTAGAAATTAAGAGTTTTGCTTCGTCACCATTAATTTCATTTTGAGTTGCACACGGCAATGCGATATCACAATTGATACTCCATGGTCTTTGACCTTCAAGATAGGTTGCACCAAATTTATCGGCATATTCTTTAATTCGACCTCGTCGATTGTTTTTCAAATCCATAATCCAAGCAAGTTTTTCGGCATCAATCCCATTTTCATCATGGATCGATCCTGAAGAATCAGACATTGAAACAACTTTAGCGCCCAACTCAGTTGCTTTTTCAGTCGCAAATTGAGCCACATTCCCGGAGCCGGACACTGTTACTATTTTATCTTGAAAACTATCTCCAGTATGTTTTAGCATTTCTTCTGCAAAATAAACACATCCATAGCCTGTTGCTTCTGGGCGAATAAGTGAGCCACCCCAGTTTAATCCTTTCCCGGTTAGAACGCCTGTGAATTCATTTCTAATTCGTTTATACTGTCCAAACATAAAACCAATTTCACGGCCACCCACCCCAATATCACCAGCTGGGACATCTGTATCAGCACCAATATGGCGACAAAGTTCTGTCATAAAACTTTGGCAAAAACTCATGACTTCGTTATCAGTTTTACCCTTAGGATCAAAATCTGACCCACCTTTACCTCCACCCATTGGAAGTGTGGTTAAACTATTTTTAAAAACCTGTTCAAACCCTAAAAATTTTAAGATGGATAGATTTACCGACGGATGAAATCGAAGACCACCTTTATAGGGCCCAATTGCAGAATTGAATTCTACACGAAAGCCACGATTCACTTCAACTTCTCCACGGTCATTCCGCCATGAAACACGAAACTGAATGATTCGTTCTGGTTCTACCATTCTTTCTAAAACTTTTGAATGTAAATAATGAGGGTTTTTTTGTAAAAAATCCCACAGTGATTCTACAACTTCGTGAACTGCTTGATGAAATTCTACTTCACCAGCGTTTCTGGACTTAATAGAATCCATAAATTGATCAATAGATGAAACCATTTTTTGCTCCTTTATTCAAAAAAACGTGGCGGAAATTACGGTCATGATTTACTGGAAAAACGTATTTTTTTAAGATTGATTTCTCATTGTATTTGATTGGATTGACTCCTTAATTTTGCGGGCTTTTTTTACATGTTTTTAGGTTTAGAAAAACTGTTTCTTCATCCGATTGATTGAAGATGAAAAAACATACTAAAGTAAAATATCCTGGCGGAGTAGCTCAGCTGGTTAGAGCACCGGAATCATAATCCGGGTGTCGGGGGTTCGAGTCCCTCCTCCGCTACACTACTGACGGTAATCATAGGAGTTTCGAGTTTCCTATGCACTGTTGGTAATTTCTTCACATAAAAGACTGCTTCTTTAGAATTTCTGTTTATTTGAATTTGCTCGATAAACAGGGACATGAGTTATTTCTTGCATCTATTAGAACTATTCTTTTATATTTAAACACTAAAGATAATTAGGACCTTACAATGGCTAAACTGAATATTACTCAAGAAAATTTGAATGAATATCTAACGTCAACAGATGGTTTTTGGAAATCCTTTCAAAAGAGTTTAAAAGCCCCCTTCTCCTCCTGGAATGATTTTAAGGAACATTCAAAAGATGAATGGGCACACGAATGTAAAACTGATGATGACATGGCAGGATATTTAAATATTATTTTCGATAACACTCCAGTCTTAAAAGGCGAATTCCCAACGGTATATGCCGATGGAAGTGGTTTGATACTTACTAACTATAGATTATTCTTTAATGATGATGATGGTTTATTGATCATCCCGCTTAAGGATTTAATATTTTATGGTGAAAGGGTGATCAAAGGTGGTGATGGTTGGTTGGATTCAGATGAGGAAAAATTTATTATTGAATATAATATAAATGGTAAGACTGAAGAAATAGAACTACATCAATGGATATTACCAGAGTGGGTCGAAAAAGCAAAGAATGCAGAAGAGTATAACGATTTAGATGATACAGCGAACTCATTACTAAGATTGACCTTTTATGATTATGAAAAAAATGATTTGGAAGTAGAAAAAATCGAATATTTACCTGATCCAATTGTTGAAGAAAAAACTCTCGATCAGGATACGAATAATCAGGAAGAACAAAAGGAAGATACAAATTCAAATGAGCAAGAATATGAAAAAGAATATTTCGAGTTTGATGAGGAATCTACAGATCAACTCATTGTTAAAAGGAAAAAGCATATCCTATGGTTGATAGGATTTGTTGGGTTGGGAATTTTTGTCAGTTTAATCTCAAGTATACAAGGTACTTATGAAAAAGACTTAGGAGATAGTTTATCGTCGTACGGATCATCTAGTGATTGGAACAATGCTTTTGATGAAGTATATGGCGGACACACTACCACCGAAGATATTATGGGATTTGCGCGTTTATTACTTATCCTATTAATTCCTGCATTTGGATATGTGATTTATCTTTTGGGAATTAAATGGAAGGATTTTCCAAAACCTGATGATCTGAAAAAAATAAAAGAAATCGAATACGCAAAAATCACCTCTGGTAATCTGAGTATAAGAAAGAAGAACGGACTGATCACAGGTGACCAATTATCTAAGTGCAATTTATTATTGAATCAATTTAAATGGGCAATGCTGATCGTTGGTTTTTCTTTTTTAATGAGTTCTGCCCTAGTGATGCAGCTTATGCAGAGTCAAGGAGCATTGGGTGCTCTATTAACTTTTGCTTTAATAATCATATTGCAATTAGTTCCATATTGGTATTGGAATATGAGAATGGATGTATTACTGAAAAAAATAAAGGAAACTATCCCATGGCATAAAAGCCCTTCTTAAATAAAGGGAAGAATCTACTGAAAAACTCTACCTCCACCTTTGTCAGACACATCAATCAATGTAGGAGTTGGTGTCAGCAACATTGTTATACATCGCAAAGAAATAGAACATAGCTCTTGATGCGTTACCCTTATGATTCTCTCGGGGTTCAAATACTTCATTATTAGGGTCAGGTGGATTATCCTTTTCTGCAAACTCATCTATGTATTCTGTTGGGATATCTTCTTGTGAATAATCATTGCGGTACCAAGTGTCTGTATCTTCATCTGGTATCTCTGCATACGGGTCATTCCCACGAGATGAGTTCACATTTGATTTACAGGGGAACAAATGATGCATATCACTTTTTTGTGGTTCATCTCCAGCACCCATGCTTTGGGGATAGGTGTGTTCACAGTTTATCCCTTTAATCCCACGACCACAATTCAATATGAACTGCCAGAAAACGCATTCGTAAATATCCGCATATATGACCTGAATGGGCGGTTGGTTAATACACTTGTCAATGCCCAAAAAAGTGCTGGATACAAGGCTATTAAATGGGCTGGTGTAGATAATAAAGGTAAGGCTGTATCAGCAGGACTTTACCTTTATACGATAGAGGCAGGGGAATTTATACAAACCAAGAAGATGGTACTGCTGAAATAGGTTTACCCTTTCTACAACATCAAGCCCCACATTCGTGGGGTTTTTTGTTGCCCTTTTGTACTTTCCCGATATGACAGAAATAGACACAAATAGACCGTTTTTGAAGTAACCACCTGAAATTTACCTGTATTTTTTTTATAGCTAAATGATAATGATTATAATT
>JABHAX010000055.1 GCA_018674095.1 Fidelibacterota bacterium | reverse complement strand
TTATTACAAAAACATTCCATTGCAACTGAATCTAATTTTTTACTTATGGCGGTTCGGGATACTTTCCCGGCGGCCAATCGAACTGCATTGGCATCAAATTTATTTTTATTACCGAGTCCTAAAAGGAGGATTCGTTTTCCATCTACATAGAAAAAATGTGATTCACCGGATTTACCTTTCACATCTCCCAAGTCGATTGCTTCGGTAAATACAAAGTTTGATGCTTTATTGATGGTATTTGCCATCGGGGTCAAACTTTTATCTTCGAAAACACCGACCGCAATAAGATCTGCCTGAGTTTCGTTCCACGATTCTGGTGAAGAGGTAACAGTTGATAGGTTAGCCATAATAATCCTTTTAATATTTTTATTGAATAAAATTGGGTTGAATATTAAGTGTTTACGCATTTTACTTCCAGTACCATAATCCACATTTTATAGATTGACAGATGGGTTTAACTTTCCAACACCCATCATGGCACTTATTAACATTAAATCCGAAGAAAGAACGCAAACAGCTCTTTTATTTATTATGTTTTTTGCTGTGGTTTCAGCAAGCATTACTGGAGCAGCTGTTAGAGATGCTGTCTTTTTACTGCAAGTTGATAAATCCTATCTCCCCCTCATGTTTATCGCAATTGCAGTGGTCATGGCTGCCGTTATTTTCATTTATAAAAAACTAACTTCAAATCTAGATCAAGTTTTTATCATTACTATTTCGGGTGCGATTTTTTCCATTTCTTTATTTTTTCTTCAAACTAATTTATCTGGATTTTTCATTCCCGTTTTATATGTTTGGGTCGAAATTGTAACTGTTTTATCCATATTCCAGTTTTGGATTTTAGCAGGAGAAATATTTAATGCCAGACAAGCAAAACGAATATTTTCTCTCGTAAGTGCCGGTGGCTCTTTTGCAGGGATGGGAGCTGGATATTGCATTAAACCGTTTGTTACAACTTATGGATCTGAAAAACTATTATTTCTTACAATTTTCTTTATTGGGTTTTCTGTCATGATCGCTCATTTGTTGAGACCGTTTCGTAAGAGACATGAAATAAGAAAAGTTATCATTGAGCCCCAACCATCAAAGTCGACAGATTTTGGTCCATATTTAAAATCCATTGCTCTACTAATTGGCTTGGCTGCCTTTATATCAAAAATAGTGGACTATCAATTCAAAATGATGGCAGCAAATACGTTCACAAATCAAAATGATTTGATGAGCTTTTTCGGCACTTATTATATGTCTGTCGGAGCCGTGACCTTAATTATGCAATTTTTTGTAACAGGATTTATATTGACACGATTTGGAATTTTGGCAGGTTTATTAATTCTACCCATTTCTCTAGTTATTGGTTCATCTGGATTTCTAGCTCTTGGTACTTTATCGGCTGTCTTTATTGCGAAATTTCTAGATCAAGTTTTCAAATTCTCTACGAATAATGCGGTTCAAGAAATCTTATGGCTTCCCGTGACGCCGGAAAAAAAGAAACGGACAAAACCCTTAATTGATGGAACGATTCGATCAGGATTGGAAGGGTTAGCTGGACTTTGCATTTTCATGCTTGTTTCGTTTAACCTTGTCCCACAAGATAAAATCCATTGGCTCAGTTTGCTTGTGATTCTTGGTGTATTTTTGTGGATTTGGAATAGTTTTAAATTAAAAAATGGATATGTGAATTCACTGGTAAAATCTATTGAAAATAGACAATTAAATTTGGATGATGTTGAATTTGATATTAAAGATTCTCATATCGTAAGTACGCTAGATAATACACTTCGAGATGATAATGAATTAAAACAACTTTTCGCTTTGGATCTCCTATGGACTCTTCCACTTCATCCCTGGAAAAATACACTTCACCATTTATATAATCATGGGTCAATTCAGGTAAAGAGGACTGTATTGGAATTGACATGGAATCAACCAAAAATCCTTTCTGATTCGTTGGTATTTAATGCAATAAATGACTCAACTGATTTAGCTCCGTTTGCTATTTCTTGTGCAGGTGATAGAAAGATTCCATACTTGAAAGAAAAAATAACGCCATTATTAAAAAATAATTCAATCGATTTAGCTGTTGCTGTTGCGGTAACAATTCTCAATTCCGATCCGAATCATTTGGAATCAATGCAACTCATAAATCACTTATTGAAAAGTCATGATACGGAAATATTATGTACCACGATCGGATTTTTAAAAAATTCAGGACAATGGATTTCGTCGGAAGATAAAAAGCGATTTTTGGTCCATTCATCGCCTAAAGTAAAACAACAAATTTTGAAAGTATTGGTCAAATCACCCACCCCTGATTACTTAGATTTACTTATTCATAATCTAGCGCATTTTGACACATTTATTTATGCAGAAAATGCATTAAAACAATTTGACTCAAGCCTTGTTTTGGATAAGTTTAAACATTCCCTTTTTCAATCAGATTCTTCTACTAATCTCAAACTCGGGATTTTGAGAACAGCTCATGAATTTTACAATGAAACTATGATCGCATATTTATCTGCAGGTTTGGGCGATTCTGATCTCCTTATTTTGAATGGGATTAGTAATGCATTATTAAGAATAAGCAAAAAGTTCGGAATCAATGAAACAGTTTTTAATGAAATTGATGAGCATATTTCAGGAATCTCTAAACGAGCCTATAAACTCTATCAATTGAGACATCATTTAAAAGATGCCCCACATGCATTTCTCATTTTGGATCATATTGAAAGTGATTTACGAAAAGTTATTCCCATTCTTCTAAAATTAGGAACCTTAAAAACAACAGATATCCCAATTGAAACTTATATTCGATATGTAAAAAGCCGAGAGCCTGATTTACTTCCAGTTGTTTTAGAATTGGTGGATACAACCTTTTCACCAGAGAACAGAAAACGAACTCTACCGCTCATCGATCCAGATTCTGATAAAATTGAAACCGGAAAAAATTTATTTCCTGAAATTGCTAAAGATTCAGAAGAAATGTTGATGGAGTGGATCAAAAATCCCCACAAATGGAAAACGGCCATTGCCATCCATTTTTTACTCAAGACTGAACAAACTGCTCTCTTGAAAAAGATCAATTGGGCAGAATTACCCAAATCCATTTTCACCCAAAATTTATTCAATAAAACTCAGCAAGATTATTTAAACAGGAATTTCTTAAATGATAAATTCACAACACAGGAGAATCCATCCATGTATTCCATTCTTGAAAAAACAATCATCTTAAAATCTGTTAATCTATTTCACGAAATTCCCGGTGATGTCTTGACCCAAATTGCTCAAATTGCCGAAGAAATTCGATACGAACCTCAACAAAAAATCTTCAAAGAAGGTGATTATGGTGATTCACTTTTTGTGATTATTTCCGGAAAAATAGATATAATCCAAAACGAGCATTCTATCACTCAATTAGAAAAAGGAAATTGTATTGGCGAAATGGCATTATTAGATCAAGAACCCCGTTCCGCTGATGCCATAACTTTAGGTGATTCTATTTTGTTAAAAATAGATCAAGAAGGATTTTATGAGTTGATGGCAAGTAATCCAGAAATCATGAAACAAATTGTCAAAATGCTCACAAGACGCGTGAGAGAAATGAATGAAAAACTTATTGAGGCGATGAAGTAAGGTTCTCTACTACACTTGGATCTGCAAGCGTAGATATATCGCCCATATTTTCTAAATCACCTTCTGCAATTTTTCTTAAAATTCGCCGCATGATTTTCCCAGAACGCGTTTTTGGGAGTGCCGGCGTAAATTGAATCTCATCTGGTTTTGCATGTGGCCCAATATCCTTTTTAACGGATGCTATGATTCCTTCTCGGATTTGTTCAGATGGCTCTATTCCAGTCATAAGTGTTACAAAAGCATAAATCCCTTGACCTTTAATATCATGTGGATAACCAACAACAGCCGCTTCTGCCACACCATCAGCTTTCCCAATGGCGCCTTCCACTTCTGCTGTTCCTATACGATGACCTGAAACATTCAATACATCATCTACTCTACCCGTAATCCAGTAATATCCATCTTTATCTCGTTTTGCGCCATCACCGGTTAAATAAAAGCCGGGGAATTGTTTAAAATAAGTTTTAATAAAGCGATCTTGGTCACCATAAATAGTTCTCATTTGTCCCGGCCAGGATGATTTAATTGCTAAAAGTCCTGAAACGCCATTCCCTTCTATTTCTTGCCCATCTTCTGAAAGTAAAACGGGCTCAATTCCGAAAAAAGGAAATGTGGCCGATCCCGGTTTTGTGGGTGTTGCACCAGGGAGCGGTGTTATAAGAATCCCGCCTGTTTCTGTTTGCCACCATGTATCTACAATAGGACAATTCCTTTTGCCTACAATATCTTTATACCAATACCATTCCGGTTCCTTAATGGGTTCGCCAACCGTTCCTAATAATCTGAGAGAAGATAAATCTCGGGATGTTACCCAATCGTTCCCTTCTTTCATCAGAGCTCTCAATGCTGTTGGTGCTGTATAAAACTGATTCACTTTATGTTTGTCCACCACATCCCAAAATCGTCCATAATCTGGGAAATTCGGTACACCTTCAAAGATTACGGTCGTCGCGCGATTTGCTAAAGGGCCATACACAATATATGAGTGTCCTGTGATCCATCCCAAATCGGCGGTGCACCAATAAATATCGCCAGGTTTATAATCGAAAACTATTTCGTGGGTGAATGCTGCGTAAGTCAAATAGCCGCCGGTTGTGTGCAAAACACCTTTTGGAGTTCCCGTAGAACCTGAAGTATATAAAATAAAGAGTGGATCTTCTGCATCCATGACTTCCGGTTTGCATTTTGCATCCACACCAGAAATGGCTTCGTGCCACCACAAATCCCGCTTAGCATCCATAAATACTGGTTCTCCGGTTCTGCGAACTACAATAACATGTTCAATAGATGGTGTTTCTTTAAGTGCATTATCTGCATTTGCTTTCATTGGGATATTTTGTTTTGTACCACGAACGCCCGTATCCTGTGTCACTAATATTTTACATTCAGAATCATTAATCCGATCTCGGAGTGAATCACTGGAAAAAGCACCAAAAACAACAGAATGGACTGCACCAATTCTGGCACAAGCCAAAACAGCAAATGCCAATTCCGGAACCATTTGCATATAGATACAAACTCGATCGCCTTTTTCAACACCAAGTAATTTTAAGGCATTAGCAAATTGGGAAACTTCCTTTAAGAGATTATTATAGGTGAATTTCCTAGATTGATTTGGGTCATTGCCTTCCCATATGATAGCCGTTTCATTTCCATGTCCCGATTTAACATGCCGATCGATACAATTATAGGATGCATTCAATTTTCCACCTCTAAACCATTCGATTTCTCCACTTGCAAAATCAAATTTTCTCACTTGAGACCAAGGCTGAATCCAATCTAACCTTTGGGCAACTTCTGCCCAAAATATTTCAGGGTCAGAGATAGAATCTTGGTATCGTTTTTGATACGAGTCCATTGAAGGAATGTGTGCTTGATTAGACGTTGAATCTGAAGGAGTGTATACTTTTGAAATAACGAGCCTCGTCTATATAAATTTGTTATGGTTTACTTTCTGGTAAGAACCATCAGATGACTTTTTGACAGAAACCATGGTGAATATTGCTGTACATGCCAAAATATTGTCTTCTTCATGGCTTTCTTTGAAAGCATCAACTTGAATCACTATGGATGAATGTCCCGTCTTAATAATTCTCGATTCAAAATTCACCCAATTCCCCACATAAACCGGTTTTTCAAATTCAATAGAATCAATAGCTCTTGTAACTGCCGCTTCAGCTTCAGTTCCTTTTAAAAATCGATGAGCAGCTTTGGCAACTGCAATATCCATCCAAGATACCATTTGTCCACCAAATAAAGTGCCAACCACATTGGCGTCTTGGGGCATAACAAGTTGGGAATAGCGTGTAATCTTCATGAGCTCTTAATAATTATTTCCAAAAGTTAAGAAGGATTATTGAAAGTGGGAAAATATATAAACAAAAATCCCCTAAAAACTAAATAGCCTTCGAGGGATTTTCTTGGGATTAAATTTAATATAACAACTGAATTACATCATTTCAGCAAAACCATTTTCAGTACTGCACGAAAATCACCACTTTACATCACTGTGAAATACATGCCCGCTACAATTTGTTTTCCAAATGTGTTAGTACCATTCCAGATAACTTTATGAAATCAGGATTTTAGATTGCCATTGACGAGTGTTCGCACTTCGCGACCCAATAGATCGTAAATCATCAACGTAACTTTAGATTCATCCGGTACACCAAATTGAATTATCGTAAGAGGATTAAATGGATTTGGGTAATTCTGTGAGAGTAAACATTCTAAGGAATAACGTCCATCTTCTGTTTCGAATTCCCATTTAGAATTTCTTGTTACGGGTAAGCCAAAAATGGGACACTAGTTTTGAATGTCTATATTTTGCTTAAATTTAAATCTAACTAAAAATTTGGAGAACGTAAAGTATATCTTAATTAGTGGGAAAAAAAGCCCCATTGAAAAACCATCGAGAAAAACTATTTAACTTGAAGAGCACGCCACATCAATGGAGCTAATTCGGTTTGAAAGTTAAATCATAAACTATTTTTAATTCAATATTTTTTATATGTTCTTTTTACCCAAATTCCTTCGCTAATCGCTCCCCTTCTTCAAAGTCAACTTTTGTGAGAAAGAATGCACCCAAAATGAATAAAATAAGGATAGATAAAATGCCATATCGAACGCTTCCTGTAACCACCGTAACCCAGCCCATTAGGATGGGACCGATAACTGCCGCGAATTTTCCTAACATATTGTAAAAACCAAAAAATTCGCCTTCTTTGCCCACAGGAATCAGTCGCGCATACAAACTTCTACTAAGAGCTTGGATACCACCCTGAAACAAACCGATTAACCCCGCCAATACAAAAAAATGGAGTGGATCATTCATAAAATAAGCAAGAAATGTGATAACCGCATATCCTCCAATAGCCACAAAAACTGCATTCTTGGTGCCTATCTTTTGAGCAAACTGGTTATAAGCCAAAGCTGCAGGGAAAGCAATAAATTGAACCATAAGCAATGCAACAATTAAATCACCCGCTTCAAACCCTAGAGATGACCCCATTTTTACGGACATTCTAATGATCGTGTCCACACCATCAATATAAAACCAATACGCAAGGAGGAACATACCAATTACTTTCATTTCTCTGATATGGTTAAAAGTCTCTTTTAACTGCTTAGCACCTGCTTTTAGCGCATGAAGAAGGGGAACAGAATTTTTATTCTTTGGTTCCGGAACAAAAAATAAAATTGGTATTGTAAATACAGCCCACCAGACAGCCACCGATAAAAAAGATAATTTTATTGCTGTGGAAGAATTTGCAATACCAAACCAATCCGGATGAAGATACATTAAAACATTAATAAGAAAAAGAATCCCGCCACCAATATATCCTAATGCAAATCCAAAGGATGAAACAAAATCTAATTTTTCTCGAGAGGCAACTGATGGAAGTAAAGAATCATAAAAAATATTCCCGCCTAAAAAACCAACAGAGGCAATGACATAAAAAAAGATAGCCATTTGCCATTGTCCTTGTTCAACAACCCATAATCCCCCGGTCATGATTATCCCAATAAACGCAAAGAAAAATAGGAATTTCTTTTTGGCCGATCCACGGTCTGCAATGGCACCTAAAAATGGGGAAACAGCCGCAATCAATATAGATGCTGCAGAATTAGCCAAACCTAATTGATAGGTGCTCTGAATTACATCATCCGGATTTGACCAATATTTTTCAAAAAATAACGGGAAGAAACCTGCCATGACGGTCGTGGAAAATGCAGAATTTGCCCAATCATAAATTGCCCAACTCCATACTTTTTTTGAAAGATTCATCCTTATAATCTACCACCTTTGATAATAAGTAGTGATTCCACCATACATCATCCATCCGGCGAAGGTATTATCAGAAAAAATACTATTTCGAATTCCAGCATGGACATCAAACGAAATGGGGCCGATTCTATTGTATGAGACAGAATTCAACACCCATATTTCGGCTCTAATATCAAAACTTTTTATGGCAGATGAGTATCCTACATGAGAATTCATCCATTGATCCCAATCTGGATCCTTGGAGATAAATCGATCCTCTCCCTTTTGGGTATATAAAAATTCGGACCTGATTCGTAGTCGATCCTGAACCCCTTCAATATCTCCCCCTACATTCAGGGAAAACCATAATCCTTCATCAAATTTGTAGATGTCCCCCACTTGATTTACTATAGAATCAGGATGCGTGTGCCCTCCAGAGAAAAGCCCAATAGGTGTATTCAATATTTCGGGTGAACTAAATTTGAATAAAGAATGGAAATAAATCATTCCATTCAATTTGTCTTTAAACCCTGATGTTCCAGATAAACCAAACCCCCAACGTGAAACACCCGCTCCAATTTTTGTATCTTTAAATTGTTTAGTCCCAATTTCTTTAAAAGATGCCAGTGTTTTTCCATAAGGGATGCTTAAAAATAGTCGGGCATAAAGTGCGTTTGCCTTTCCTTCGGTTGACCATGCAGGATTCCCTTTAACCAAAATAGTAGCACTAACCAAAACATCATCTACACCAGATCCAGATTTTTGTGGCGGATAATAATAATTAACTAGATCGGATAAATTGACAGTATCTTTTTCCATTTCTGAAGAGAAAAATTTAGAATCGATTAAATATTCATTAATTGGATTGTTGCCACCATGCGTCGCCCAAAGCACTGAATATTCACTACTCTTTTTATAAAAAGTATCATAGATAAACGTGAGTGTATCTTTTAGACCAGTTCGCAAATTTTTATAGTCGTTTAATTTCATAAACGTTTCAAAATCACTTTTTGCTTTGGTATGGTAATTGAGTAAAATATCCACATCTGAAAGTGAACCAACACTATAATCGCTTACAGTTTGGTCAAGTGTATAAGAATCCAATAAGGGGACGGAAATACTAAGGGTTACATCATTGGACATTCCATAGTCAATCTTAAATGTATTCCCTAAAGTACTTTTTCGCTTGGATTCTAAATAGGTTCCCTTTAGAGAAATTTGGGAAGACGTATCAATATTTTGAGCCTCGAATACTGGTAAAGAGGCTCCTTGATTTGTGTTAAAATTAATGAGCCATTCCTCGATTGTATTCAACGAATCCACCATCATAGACCCATTGTGATAAAGATCAAAATCTGAAGAAAACCTTACAGAATCATTATGGGCTATATTATTAAAATAATGCCGTCCAATTCCCCGAAGGTCAAAGTTTTGCTGGGGTAAATCCCATGCGGACAGGGAACGATATTTCCCTACTGTAAATCTGAAAACATTACTTGGAACGGTGGGGAATATTTGTCCAACGAGTATTGTATTTAATAAAATTAAGAAAAAATACTGTTTCATTTATATAAAAGAAATGGCTGTCTAAATTCATTGAATTTATATACATCATGGACCCACTGAGCTGGTAAATGATCTGGCGGTTTTTTTTGAGCAGCCAATAATCGTAATAAATCTGAGCCAAAAAGTTTATCAATATATCCATCCGATTTCCATTGAAATTCTCGTGGATGCAATTGATGAATCATCAGTATCAATGTCGTAGCAGTTACCAAAGGCGAAAACTCATTCCTATCTGTAATCTCTAACTGTATTCCACTACAAGATTGCCCTTCATACTGCGGAACTCGGCTAAAATAAATGGATCCAGATGGTCGATATGTAACAGATTTGAATTCGACGCCTTTTAATCCTTGATCGTTTAGTTTTTGTAGAAGAAAAGATGAGCCCAACCAAGGTGAACCTACAATCAAATATGGCGTTTTTGTCCCAAAACCAATATTCATATTAGTCCCACGAAAAAGATCCATGCCAGTATAGGCAAGTAAACTGGTTTCATTTTGTAAAAATGGTGTTGGATTTCGCCATGCTAATTCTGTTTGATCAAACCACATATTACGACGCCAATTTGACATAGGAACAACTGAAAGATCTACACGATTCAAATCTTTAATCCATCCCATTTCATTAATCAAAATAGAAATTTCACCCAAGGTTAATCCGTGGCGAATGGGAAAAAGATGATAAGATTCGTAAGATTGGAATTCCGTTCGAGGAATGGGACCATTCACAATATCACCCCGTATTGGATTAGGCCGATCCAGAATCATCACTGGGATTCTCCATTTTGAAGCGGATTCAAATAATTTTGACATAGTTGCTATCAAAGTAGAATATCGAGAACCTGTATCTTGAAAATCTACAACCACCAAATCGACCTTATCCATGATCCAATGTGGCGGGTGGACATATTTGCCAAACATATCAATAATAGGCGCACCATGTACCGGATCCACTTGGTCTCGCCCAATAAGTTTTGCTCGACTATCATCAATACCCCAAATCCCATTTTCCGATGCAAGTAAAGCCACAACTTTAACATTAGGCGCATCTTTCAAAAGATCCAGAATATGAATACCATTTCTATTCACAGCTGTTTGATTTGTAAACAGTGCAATGGATTTTCCTTCAATCGGTTTAAAATCCATTTGTTCTAGAATATCCAAACCAGAATAAACGTGTTTTATAAATGAAAGGTTTGGCGTTTCTAATATTGTTGAATATTGAAAAGAATTTATTGTCGTATCCTGACCGACTAAAAGTGAACCGGCTAGGAAAAATAAATGGATGTGGCGTAAAGGCTTCATTATGTCGGTCAAAATTAATCGGAAAGCAATGAATTCTAAATAAGAAACTCAATGATTAATTCTACGGTTGATTTTAAGACAAAATTTCACCACATTTCATCCACTTATGAGCAATTCAAATAATAATAACAGTGGCGGTTTCGCCAAAACAACCGATTTCAAATGGCTTGGAATTGGACTTTTCGTTTTTGTCCTTATAGCATTCATCCTTCCTACGCCTGAATCTATTACCCAAAAAGCTCAAGATCTTTTTGGCAATGATCCGACGATTGATGTTTCCATCAAGGCAAATCACATTCAACTCACTATGGCGTTACTGGCAACTTGTGTGGTTTTCTTTGCCACGGAAGCTGTCCCCATGCCTGCAGTGGCACTATTAATTGGACTCGTCCAACTCTTTTTTGGGATCACAGCCCCGAAAATGATTGCAATTACTTATGCACATGATGCAGTTTGGTTTATTGCAGGATCGCTTGCCTTGGGCGCAACGCTGGTAAAATATGGATTGGATAAACGTGTGGGAATGTTGGTAGTCAATCTTGCCGGCACTAAAACGAGAATGATTGTGATTGGTATTTTACTTGGGACGGCAATCCCAACTGCATTTGTAGGCGAACATGCCGTGGCTGCCATGTATGTTCCTATCGCCATGGCACTTTATACATTAACCAATAAATCAACACCGGCGCCAAGATTAGGCACTTTACTCATGATTACCATTGCGGTCGGTTGTATGATTGGTGGACCCATGAGCCCAACCGGTGGCGCACGAAATGCACTTATGATCGGATTTCTCAGCAATATGGATATTGATGTTTCATTTATGCAATGGGTTATGATGGGCGTTGCTTATACCGTAATTATGTCAGCTGTCATGGCATTTCTCCTGCCCTTGCTCTTTAAACCGGAAGTAGATGATTTAAGTGAAGCTGTTGATTTTTTGAAGAAAGATTTAGATAAACATGGCGCTATGACTGGCAAACAAAAACTGGTTGCTGCCATTATGGGATTGGTAGTTTTCTTATGGATCACAGATAAAACTTTAGTGGCTGATCTATTGGGATTTTCGCTAGGTCTTGGCGGGATTGCTATTTCTGGCGCTGTACTTTATATGCTCTGTGGACTCACATCCTGGAAAGATTATGAAGATAAAGTCAGTTGGGGCGTTATTGTCCTTTATGCCGGCTGTATTAGCCTTGGAACTGTTTTTAAAGTGACAGGCGCATCCAGTTGGTTTGCTGACCAAATTATGAATATAGTGGCGCCATTAGGACTCGATTCAGGCGTTGGACTTGTGATTCTCATGTGCGCAATTGGAGCGGTTCTTACCAATCTTATGAGTGCTGGTGCAACCGTTGCTGTGATTGGCCCTGTTGTTTTAGATATGGCGGTCGCATCTAACACAAATCCAGTTCTTGTGGGTGTAGGTTTGGCCATTGCCACATCCATGGCCTATTGGCTCGTGATTGGCACACCAGCTAGTTCCATTGTGTATGCCAGTGGACAATTGGAATCGAAAGATTTTATTCGAATGGCAACAATAGGTTGGCCAATTGCATTATTAGCGTTATCCGTTATTATTGTGGTTTACTGGGTTGGCATTTTGGGAATTGATCCGAATGGATCAGGATTTTAAGGGAGACTAATTATGGAAATTTTAATTACGGTTATACTCGTAGGAATTTTGATTTACGGATTAACAGATAAACGAGAAAAAAAACGTGCAAAATTGGATTCTGACCTTGCTGAAAAGGAAGCTCAAAAAGATGAAGATGCTAATGCAGATGTGGTTTCTTATGGTCACGTCCAGGCAAGAAAAGGTGAACTCAATAATTTGATTGATGCAAATCTCAGTGAGCATCCCGAACAATCCGCTCAATTGAAAGATATCATCGAAGATTGGGGTAATCTCAAGATTGAATCATTTGAGAATCGCCGCTCCTGGGTTCGGAGTCCCAAAAACAAAAAAGAAGAATGAAAACGAATATTCAAGATGGCTGTTTTTCCATAAGCAAAAAACCCAAAAGGGTGGTGAATTGCCATTGTGATAATTGTAAAAAATCGGTGGGCTCTCCTTTCGTTACTTGGGCGATTTTTGAAAAGGATGCTATTTTATTCAACACCTCTCCCCCAACCCATACAGCCGAGAATCGCGCCGCCCGAACCTATTGTGATACCTGTGGAATATCTATCGCTTATAGGCATCCCAACCGGAAAAATGTGATGGATATCACAATTGGCTGTTTGGATGAACCGGAAAAATATCCACCAGAACGAAATATCTGGACAAAAAAAAGACTCTCTTGGATAAAAAAGCCTGGTGATATTCCAAACCATGAAGATTATCCATAAATGAAAATTAAAATTATCGTCGTTGGGAAAATAAAAGAGAGTGCTTTTCAAAACAGAATTAATGAATATATAAAATGGGTTTCAAAAGATATTTTGATTGAAATCATTCATATCAAGGACGGAAAACCCAAAGATGTGGAAACTAAACAATTGGCTCACATTTCTACCGATTCTATTTCTGTCTGTTTATCGGAAGAAGGCCAGCAATTTACCTCACGTGAATTCTCGAAATTCCTTTATTCACAAACGAGAGATTTAGTCTTTTTTATTGGGGGACCGGATGGCCATTCTGAAATCATAAGAAAAAAGTCCAATCATCTAATCTCCTTTTCAAAAATGACGCTTCCCCACGAAATGGCATTGATGGTATTAACAGAACAACTATTCCGTGCAGTATCAATTAAGAAAGGTAGCAAATACCATCGAGACTAATAATAGTAATAATCCCTTAATTCTTCGTTTTTAAAAGCAAAATAACTGTAAACCGTTAAAACGGTTATATTCTGCCTTTCTATTTTATTCTCAAACTTCATGATTTTTATCTGAAAAATAAATTAATGTATTACAATTCTTTTTGTTCTGCCGTGAATAGCAGTTAATAAAACATAGGTGGTGGTGCCGATTTCATTGGCAATTGTTTCTACGGGAATTTCATTACCATCTTTTTTACCGAAGAACAAAACTTCTTCTCCCTCTTTAGGTTCCGTTTCCCCAAAATCCACCATGAGTTGATCCATACAAACTCGTCCTGCAATTTTGTAATGCTGACCTTTATAACTTACATATCCATTTTCATACCATGGACGGGGAAACCCATCTGCAAATCCAGTTTGTACTACAGCAATATTCGTCTCTTTATCCGTAGTATAAACGCCACCATAACTAATCTGCGTCCCCGCTTTAACTCTGCGGACATTTACAATGGGACCACAAAAACTCATAACCGGTTCCACAGGAACATCCATAGAAACTTCTTCTGAAGGTGGCACACCATACATGAGCATCCCAACACGAATTAAATTAAAATAAGATTCCGGCACATTCAGAATTGAGCCACTGTTGGAACAATGAATATAATTAAAATTAATATGATATTTTTTTGCTGTTTCAAGGATGTGGTTAAAATCATTTAATTGAGATTCAGCATAAGAAAGATCCCCTTCATCTGCAGTGGCAAAATGGGAATAAATTCCTTCCGGACTCAAATCGTTTTCTTGAATAAAAGTAAAAATATCATCTTGATCTTTGATATCAAATCCGAGTCGCGTCATTCCCGTATCAAATTTTATATGAAATTTTGGGACACTCTTCTGGGATGATTTATAATGAGTCAATGCTTCCAAGTCACTTATATCGCAAGCATTCACCGTAAGATTTAATTCTACAGCTTTAGAAATAGAATGCGCTTGCATTCTGGAAAAAACCATAAGCTCATTCTCCATCCCGTTTTCTCGGAGTTCAATAGCTTCTTCAATTGCAAAAACGGCCAAAATGATTCCCGCTTCCTGTTGTATCGCTTTTGCAATCTCAATAGCGCCATGGCCATAACCGTTTGCTTTTACAACACACATGATGGATCTATCACCTACATGTCTGCGAATATTCCACAAATTCTGTTTGAGTCGATCTGTATGAATATAGGCTTTGGGTCCAATAATTTTCATAATTGATATTCTTTCAATAGTGCATCTCTTAATGAATCAAATGAATCAAATGTTTCTGTTGAACACGAAGAAATCCAGGCACTCAATTTTTCGGACGGTAATTTATTTACTAAAAATACAGGTCGATCTACCCAATATGCTATGGTGACTTCTCCATGTGTTCCTCCGCCATACAATACACTTTCATCCCAGAGGACAATTAAATAATCGGCTTTCCCAATGACAGCTCGCAAATCTTGATTAATCAAGATACGAATGAATTCTTTGAATTTCGCAGGATCGGTTGTTTTCCAATCCCGATAATTTTCAGCACCCATTTGAATCACCCTTTTCTCAGATTCCAAGACAGGATCAATCACGTCATGATTTAGGTTTTCTTTTAACCAATCTGTCATTTCTGTGCGCCAATCGGCACCTTCATTTTTTGCATTCTCCATTCCGCCTGATAAATATGCAATCAATGTTGGAGTTTCCTTTTAAGAATACTGGTATTTGCCAAAGTCCATAACAATCCAAAAATTGTTAATCCTGCGAAAAGGGCCCAATCCATTAAGCCAGTTTGATTAAATAATTGAAATATTTGGAATGGAATTGATAAAGGTAGCCATTTCAAAAATGTTGCAAGATTCACTGGGAAAAAACCAAACTCAATTATAAATCCATTTCCAAATATTAAAAAAATAAAATTTAATGCCGTCATTAAAAATAAGGTTGTAACTGTATCTATGAGCAATCCCATGGAAATGAATAAATTCCCTAATAAAAATAAATATAAAACAAGACATAATAACAAGGCAAAACTTTCTAGTAAAGAGTACGAATAAGCTGTGAAACCTGATATAATTAACAGGGAGATTATTCCAATTAAGAAGGCTTCAATTCCTGCCACACATAAATATCCGCCTATTAACTCCCGTTTTCGATAAGGAGCAAGTGCCACATTCACTAAAACTTTTCTATGAATCCTAAGGTCGAAAAAATCTCGATATAATAATGGAAAAAGTCCAAGAGATGAAATAATAAAAATAAGACCCGGAATAACCCAAATATCAAAGGGAACTCCGGACAAACTTTGAACCATAATATTTTTAAATGAAACTGAGATGAGTCCATATATTAAAACTGGAAGCGCCAATAGCAAAACTATGCTAAAAAGTAAGCGATTTTGCCATAGCCAAATTCGTCGCATTAAAAGTGCGTAAATCAATCGAGCCCCTTTCCGGCAAATTCAGAATCTAGAAGATCACGAAGCCCCAATTTTTTCACATTTAAATCCACCATTAATTCGTCTGATGCTGCACGAATAACATCAAAGAAGACAGTTCGAGTTCGACCATAAAAATGGAAAATATTATCCAGTCTATTCGGTGACACAACCGTGGCAACATTAGAAAGCTTTTTATATAAATCATCAGTCAAATTAATAAACTCTACCTGAAATTGATGGTAATCTAAGGTGCTTTCCAAAAGTTTGTCTAAATGCCCATCCATGAGAATACGTCCATCATGAAAAACTAAAATCCGATCATGAGCTTGTTCAATTTCTGTGAGAGAATTGCTCACATAAATAATTGTTTTATCCCCTTTTAATTCTTTCAGCAAATCCCAAGTATGGCGGATCGATTCTGCGTCCATATAACCGGTTGGTTCATCTAAAATGAGTACATCAGGATTGTGAACCAATTCCCGTATTAACATTGTTTTTTTCTGAGTTCCATTTGATACATTCATGGCGTAATTATTTAAATACGGTGAAAGTCCCAATGCTTTTGAATATTTAGCAATTAGAGATGAAGCCGTTGCTTTACCAACTTTATAAAGGTTTGCAGTAAAACGAATATTTTGTTCCAGAGTTAACCAAGGATCTAAATCATTATCATGAGGAACATATCCTATAAGTTGGCGCGTTTCACAACGTCGTTTTTCCATGTCTAAACCATGAATAAAAACTTGACCATAATTTGGATTTTCAAATCCAGATAATAATTTAAGTAATGACGATTTCCCCGTATCATTTACACCCACAATTGCCACGAGACTTCCCCGCTCTACACCGAAAGATAATCCGGCAAGAATCGTTTTATCGCCGATGAGTTTTCCAACTTTTTTAAGTGTTATGCTTGCTTCCATTATTTATTTGCTATGAAGTGAATTTTCTTCCTTTTTACATTTTCCATAATCCTAACCCTAATTCCTATTCTTAATTCCTAATTCTTAATTCTAATTTTACCCGCCATTTTGTTCGGCGAGCATAATCCTAATCCAATCAGTGCGCTTCAAACCAATTATCACCAATTCCATAATCCACCACAATTGGTACAGACAACTTCATGGAATTTTCCATTTTATCTATTACCAATTTTAATAAATCGTTTTCTTCCGATTCAGGGTATTCAAATAAAAGTTCATCATGAATTTGAAGAATCATTTTTGATTCCATTTTATTATTAATTAATTCTTGGTGAATTGAGCACATTGCTATTTTTATCATTTCAGCAGCAGAACCTTGTATTGGCATATTAATTGCCATTCGTTCTGCAGCTTGTCGACGGAGTCCATTCTCAGAATCTGCATCCCAAACTGGACGTCGTCGCCCCAATAGAGTTTCCACATATTTATCTGTTCGGGCTTTTTCTATAGTAGAATCAATATAATTTCTAATTCCAGCATATTGTTCAAAATAAGATTCAATAATTGCAACTGCTTCCTGTCTTGGAATTCCCAATTCTTGACTCATTCGAAATGGTCCTGCACCATACATGATTCCAAAATTAACTACTTTTGCCGTTCGTCGCATTTCTGGTAAAACGGAATCAATGGGAACTCCAAAAACATGACTTGCCGTTCGCGTATGAATGTCATCTCCATTTTTGAAAGCTTCAATTAAGGCTGGATCTTGACTAATATGTGCCATAACCCTGAGTTCTACTTGAGAATAATCTGCTGATAATATTTTCCATCCATCCGTTTGGGCACGAAAAGCCTTTCGGATTTCCCGTCCTTCTTCTCTTCTGATTGGAATGTTTTGGAAATTTGGGTTTGTGCTGGAAAGTCGCCCCGTTGCTGCAATCGTTTGATTAAATGTAGAATGAATTCTACCCGAATTTTCATTAATTAAATCAGGTAGTGCGTCAACATAAGTATTCTTGAGTTTATTATTTTTTCTATATTCAAGAATATATTTGGGCAATTCATGTTGATCTTTTAATCTTTGTAAAATTGGTTCTGCTGTACTTCGCTTCTTTAATTGCGGTAACCCTAAAATATCAAATAAAATTGTTCCCAACTGCTGAGTAGAGTTAATATTGAATTCAGTTCCGGCTAATCGATGAATATCTGAAATAAGTCCATCTAATTTTTTGCTGATTTCAATCGACATTTTTTTTAAGAAATCAGCATCAACAAATGTGCCTTCATATTCCATATTTATCAAAACGGGAATTAATGGTATTTCGATGCTTGAGTAAAATTCAAGCAAGTTGGCTTCTTTTAATTTTTCTTCGAATATTTCCGTGAGTTGAAATGCAATATCCGCGTCTTCAATCGCATAATAGGCCGTCTTTTCTAATGAAACCAAATCCATTGTAATTTGATTTCGACCGTTTCCAATTAACTCTTCAATGGGCACCATCTCATAATTCAAATATTCTAAACTCAAAGTTTCCAGTTTGATGGAACGGGCTGTAGGATTTAATAAATGAGCAGCAACCATTGTATCAAAATCAATTCCATTAACTATGACCCCAAATCGTTTCAGAATTAAAGCATCATATTTAATATTCTGACCGGTCTTTTTTACTGAATCATCTTCTAAAATAGGTTTCAGTTTATCTAAAACGATTGTTAAATCATCTTCGCCAAAATTGCTTTTCCCTTTTTCAAGGTATTTGATTGGAACATACGAACCTGAATTAGCTTGGGTAGAAAAACTTAATCCAACAATTTTGGCAAGCATAGGATGAACAGAAGTTGTTTCCAAATCAAATGAAAATCTATCTGCTTTTTTCAATCCTTTAACAAGAACATCCAATTCATTCACAGATAAAATTGTTTTGTAATCCTTTTTAATAGCGGGAATTGAAGTCTTTACTTCATAATTTGAATCTTTTGCCAATTGTTTAACCAAACCGTGGAATTCCAATTCTGTGAATTTTTCCGTACAAGCATCTATATCCATTTCTCGTTTTTTTAATTCATTCACTTCACATGCCAGTTTAACATCGGTAAGAATCGTAACTAATTCTTTGCTGAGAATGGCTTTTTCAACGCCGTCTTTTAATCCTGAGTGAACTCGTTTATTCATTATTTTATCGGCATTTTCAAGAGCTCCTTCCAATGACCCATACGCCTTAATGAGTTTTACAGCAGTTTTTTCACCCACACCTGCAACACCAGGAACATTATCGGAACTGTCTCCCATGAGTCCTAATAAATCAATTATTTTGTTAGGTGGAACACCCCATTTTTCTTCTACTTTTTTAGGATCATAAATGATTGGACCTGGAGATTTCCGGTTTCTAGGAGCGAACATAAATATATGTTCATTCATGAGTTGCATAAAATCTTTATCACTACTCACGATAAATGTATCTAATCCAGCCTTATCTGCTTGCACTGCCAATGTACCAATTATATCATCCGCTTCAACTCCAGGCTTTTTCAATACGGGTATATTCATGGATTCTAGCATTTCCCATAGATGAGGTAATTGCTCTTGCATTTCATCCGGCATGGGTGAACGGTTTGCTTTGTATTCCTTATACATATCATGACGGAATGTCTTTTCTTTGGAATCAAAGGCACAGGCGAAATAGTCAGGATTTTCAGATCTAATCAGTTTCAATACTTGATTGACAAATCCAAATAAGGCACTGGTGTGAAGTCCAGAACTCGTAATAAGTGGATTTCGGATCAATGCAAAATGGGAGCGATAAAGAAGTGCATACCCATCAATTATAAAAAATCGTTTACGGTTAGTTTTATTAGGTGTCATAAGCAAAAAAATTACGGCACTAGATGAAAGAGTACCAACTTCATTTTTGATTAATCCATTCTCTAATTCCTTCTGTTGTACCCTTATTCTCAACCTTGTTTAGGTCCATCCAACCACAGATTTCAGGTATAAATTATGAATCAAATTAACCTGTAAAAAAAAAGCCTCGTATTAATACGAGGCTTTTTTAATAAATCAGATTAGATCTGATAGGGTTACATCATGCCACCCATACCGCCCATACCACCCATTCCTGGGTCTGGCATTGAAGGCATTTTATCATCTTCTGGTACGTCTGTAATAGCCGCTTCGGTTGTAAGAATCATACCAGCAATGGATGCCGCATTTTCTACTGCAACACGAGCCACTTTTGCCGGATCGATAATTCCTGCTTCAAACATGTTAACATATTTGTCATAACGAGCATCATAACCATAATCGCCTTTACCTTCACGAACTGCTTGAACAATAATAGAAGCTTCAACACCTGAATTCGTACAAATTTGACGAATTGGAGCTTCAAGAGCACGACGCATAATGTCAACACCTACTTGTTGATCTTCAGGAACTTTAACATCATCCAAAGCTGTAACGGCACGAAGTAAAGCCACACCACCGCCAGGAACAATACCTTCTTCCACAGCAGCACGGGTTGCATGAAGAGCATCTTCTACACGAGCTTTCTTTTCTTTCATTTCAACTTCAGTCGCAGCACCAACGTTAATTACAGCAACACCACCTGACAATTTAGCCAAACGTTCTTGCAGCTTTTCACGATCATAATCAGAACTTGTTTTTTCGATCTGAACTTTAATTTCATTGATTCGTGCTTTGATTGCATCTGCAGATCCACCCCCATCAACGATGGTAGAATTATCTTTATCGGATACAATGCGTTTTGCTGTTCCTAAGTAATCGATATTTGCATTTTCAAGTTTATAACCAGCATCTTCAGAGATGACAGTTGCACCTGTTAATACAGCAATATCTTCTAACATTGCTTTACGACGATCACCAAAGCCAGGTGCTTTTACAGCTAATACTTTGAAAGTACCACGAAGCTTATTAACAACCAAAGTTGCTAATGCTTCACCTTCAATATCTTCTGCAATGATTACAACTGGTTTTCCGGATTGAACCACTTTTTCCAATAATGGAAGTAAATCTTTCATGTTGGAAATTTTCTTATCATGGATTAGGATAAATGGATCGTCCATTTCCGCATCCATAGATTCAGAATTTGTCACAAAATAAGGTGAGAGATAACCACGGTCGAATTGCATGCCTTCAACAAATTCTAGGAACGTTTCGGCTGTTTTGGATTCTTCAACAGTGATAACACCATCTTTACCTACTTTTTCCATGGCTTCTGCAATTTTACCACCAATCTCTTGGTCGTCATTAGCAGAGATAGTTGCAACTTGTGCAATTTGCTGTGCATCTGGTAAATCTTTCGATTGACTTTTGATAGCTTCAACAATCACATTACGTGCAGCATCAATGCCACGTTTGATGGACATTGGATTGGCTCCAGCGGTTACATTTTTAATCCCTTCTGTTACGATGGCTTGTGCTAAAACAGTCGCTGTAGTTGTTCCATCCCCTGCAACATCAGAGGTTTTGGACGCTACTTCACGAACCATTTGTGCACCAACATTCTCGAGTTTATTTTCGAGTTCGATTTCTTTGGCTACAGTTACACCATCTTTAGTAATAGTCGGTGCACCAAATTTTTTCTCAATGACAACATTCCGTCCTTTAGGCCCTAATGTAACTTTGACTGCATTAGCCAATTTGTCCACACCAGCTTTTAAAGAATTCCGTGCATCTAGAGAATATGCTATATCTTTTGACATTATTATTATCTCCTTATAGTACAGCTAATATGTCGCTTTCGCGCATGATTACATAATCTGTTCGTTCAAGAGCAATTTCAGTACCGGAATATTTTCCGTAAAGTACCGTATCTCCTGTTTTGACAGTCATTTCAACAATTGTGCCGGCATCGCTGGCTTTTCCTGGTCCCACCGCAACAACAGTTCCTTGTTGTGGTTTTTCTTGGGCAGTATCAGGAAGAATAATTCCTCCAGATGATTTTTCTTCAGCTGCATCAGGTTCCACGACAACGCGGTCTGATAATGGCTTAAGGTTTAAACCCATAATTCAACTCCTTTATGTGTTGATGTTCTTTATTTAAAATTTGATTCTAAAAGCGGCGGCAAGAGTACCG
The DNA here is from genome assembly GCA_018674095.1 of Fidelibacterota bacterium. Classification (GTDB taxonomy): domain Bacteria; phylum Fidelibacterota; class Marinisomatia; order Marinisomatales; family UBA1611. The sequence continues at coordinate 17,407 of JABHAX010000055.1, read as the reverse complement.
CACAATTTATTATCATTTCAAGATTTAAGACACTGTCCTAAACTGTCAGACTTTATACAAAGAATGTACCGTTTTCATTTATATCTCATTTTGTAAGGTATTGTTATATTATAATGTCAATATGGCAAAGTTTTTCATTATTTCCCTGTAGAACCGAATCCACCTTCACCTCGTGTAGTTTCTGTCAATTCGGCCACTAATTTAAATTGAATCGGACTTCCATCCATGGCGACAAGTTGAAATAATCGCTGCCCTTTTTTCACAGAATAGGCTACATCTTTGATATGATCTACTGCGGCCATGATTTCACCGCGATATCCAGCATCAATGAGACCAACAGAATTACAAAGGCGTAAAGGTGTTTTGGCGATACTTGACCTTGGCATTAAAAGATATGGTTTTAAATCAACATTTTCACAAGCGATTCCTAAATGAATTACAGCAGTCTCTCCTGATTCTATGGTTTGGTCTTTTATTACAAATAAGTCAATTCCTGCATCGCCATCATGAAAATGACCGTGATTGATATAAAGTGATTTGATTGAGTCGTTAAAGGGTTTGATTTTAAGTTTCATTTTTATATATTTTTGGTTTTATGAATGAATGATCGATTATGGATTTATGATCTATTTTTAATCTTTAGAGTAATCAATCTTTTCAATGAATGATTTAATTTGTTTTATATGGTTTGGAGTCGATCCACAACAAACTCCAATCACATCGGGGTTTTTTTGTAAAATGGACGAAATTCCGGTAGAGAAGTTAGATTCATCAATCCTATCAAAGTAATCATTTTCATAATCGCTTTTTCCCAAATTTGGGTACGAACCCCATGCGCAATTCCACTCTCTCCCAAGTTCTCCAATAATATCCAAATTGATATCCATTTTATTGCAATTGACCAATAAACAATTCACATCTTTTTCTGGAATTATCGAAATGACTTTTTTCAATGAAGTACCGTCTAAAATATGGTATTGATCTTTCATAATAAGGCTTAACCAAATGGGCAATTGAATATGTTGACTTAATTTTAATGCAATTGAAATTTCATTAATGTTCCCCATCGTCTCAAACAAAATCAAATTAACTCCGGCATCGTCCAACCATTCTAAACTGTTACCATATATTTCTTCAGCCACAGAATTACCCGGATAATTTCCCGGTAAGTAACAATCATCAATAGCCGTAATAGATCCGGCAATTCGGACTGAATCCTGTTTAGCTTGATGGGCAACTTCAACCGCTTTGTATAAACTATTTTTTGCTTTCAATTTAGCTTTTTTATTCGAAAGCCCAATTTTTTGATAAGTCCATGATGTTGTTCGAAACGTATTCGTTGTAATGACTGAAGCACCTGCATTTATATAATTAATGTGGATTTTTTTTACAATTTCTGGGTGAGTTAAATTTGCATCTGCAGACCAAAGTGGTAAGGGACATTCCACACCCCGTTGGATTAATTCAGTCCCCATTGCACCATCAAGAATAATGGGTTTAACTGTCATTTTCTCTTAAATAAAGGAGCTAAGTAATATAAACCAATACTTGAACTAATTATCCCAATCCCCACTAATGATTCATATGTGGATTCTTTGAAAGAATAAAATAATGTCCAAATATTTACAATTAAAAAAATCAAGGGCGTGAACGGATATCCCCAAACTATATAGGGTCTGTCGAGATTGGGTTCTTTTATTCTCAAAATAAAAAGGGAAATCACTGTTAAGGTTGTGGTAATAATCATAGATATCCCAGCATACATAAGTACTTGTTCAAACGATGATGTTAAAATAAAAATAAACGCTATTCCTAATTGAATGCAAAAAGCATTTATTGGAATCTCATTGGAATTTTTCTTTTTAAAAAATCCAATAAATGAATGGTCTTCTCCCATGATTTGCATTATTCTTGGACCAATAAATACATAACTGCTTACGGTGGATAAAAGTAAAATAGAAATACCAATTCCGATTATTTTTGCCCCAATTTCTCCAAATATTTTTATGCCGGATATATACCCCACTTCAACTTGCCCAGCCATATCTGCCATGGGCACTGTATAAAGAAAAACATAATTTAATAAAACATAAAGAATCATAACAAATCCGGTACTACCTAACATGGCTTTGGATATATTTATTTTTGGTTGAATTATCTCACCCGAAATATAAATGGCAGAATTCCATCCTGTATAGGCATATGAAACCCAAACTAGACTCACTGCAAATCCTGAACTTAAAAGGATCGCTCCATCTCCAGGTTTTGGCATAAGCGATATTGCTTGTGGCATGTCTATGCTAAACCCAAAAACTAAAAATATTAAAATAAGTCCAATTTTGATTGCTGTTGATCCATCCTGAAACAATGTGCCCCATTTTACACTTTTCATATGAAGTGCATGGAAGCCAAGTATTACAATCGAAGCAATGATTGTTTGGTTTAATCCTGGAAAAACGGCTGATAAATAACTTCCTAATGCCATGGCAGCCAAAACTGCAGGCGCTGTAAATCCCACAGTCGCAGAAACGACGCCAGCTCCAAAACCGATTGATGGGTGAATGATTCTACTTAATAAATGATATTCACCACCAGACCTTGGTAATGCGGCTCCTAATTCACTATAGACTAATGCGCCGCATAATGCAACAATACCACCCACAATCCACAACATCATTAATGGAAATACAGATTGAATTTCTACTAATTGATAGCCGAGACTGGTAAAAACGCCGGTGCCAATCATGGAAGCCACAACAAATGAAGCTGCGGTCAAAAAAGATATATGACGACCGGAATGATTTGAATTCAAATTAGGATCTGTAAAAATTAAAAGCCAACAGGAACCAACCAGCAATAAAACAAAGTCCACCTATAGGTGTGATGGCACCGAGCCATCTTGTATTCGTTAATACAAGCAGATATAAACTTCCTGAAAAAATAAGGATGCCAGCGGTGAATAAATAAGCTGGAATTTGAATGAGATCTTGAGATACTTGAAACCCAACGATGCCAATAAATAAGAGACCCAATGCATGATACATGTGGTATCGAACGCCCGTTTCAAAAATGAGAAGATCCTCCGGGGATACTTTGGATTTAAGCGCGTGAGCGCCAAATGCGCCTAATAATACAGCAAGTCCTGCCAGAGACGCCCCAACAATTAACCAAGCTTTCATCTAGCTTTCTGTTCGCTGAATAACCGTCCGCATAGGGAATGGAATTTCAATGCCTTCTTCATTGAACCGTTTATGCATCTTTTTCACAAATGCATGAATAATAGGGTTTTGGTCGCCGTATTTATTCCCGCGAAAATAAACAATAAAATCAATGCTCGAATCACCAAATCCTCTAAATTTGAATGCCGGTTTAGAATTTTTATTCATTTCAGGCATGGAGTTAAAAAGCTCATTCGCCACATCTAAAACCACACGTTCTACCTGCTCTAAATCAGAATCGTATCCCACACCCACAGGAATCCTTACGGAAAAACTTGGATCACCACTATTATAATTCTTGATTATGGCTGAAGACAATTTATTATTGGGAATATGAATAATATTATTGGTTCGTTCCAACATTTTAGTATTTCGCCAAGTAATATTTTGGATATATCCCATTTCACCCGAATCTAGACTTACAAAATCACCGGGCTGAACTTTTTTGCTTAATAAAATATGAAGGCCTGCAAATACATCAGAAAGGGTATCCTTCAATGCCAATGAAACAGCCAACCCACCAATACCTAAAGCGGTAAGCATGGGTGCAATGGATATATCTAGGGAATCCAGAATTATTAAAAGACCAATTAAATAGACCGTAATCCAAACAAAATTGGTAAACATACTTGTGGACGGAAATCCACCTCCCTGTTTTTTTGACCAAATGTCAAGTAACCCGACTACGAGTTTTGCTCCAGCATGGGTAATAGAAGCGATTAAAATGATAATAAGAAATCTGGAAACATACAAACCAAATGGTTCAGCAATGACTATCCCTTTGAGCGCAAGTGATAGTGAAGCCCAAAAAAACCAGAGTATGATTTGAGATTCAACGGAATCCAAAATGACATCATCCCCTTCCCATGTGGATTTGGCCGCTGCCTTTTTTAAACGAGAATGAATCACCTGTTTAAAGACAAATCCTAAAATAACACCTGTAATTACAATCAAGACCGGCAATAGCCAAATCTCTAAATATGTTAGCGTTTTTAAAATCTCAAATATATCATTAATCATAAGGCGGAGAATTTAGAGAGTTTTGGATAGGATAAAATGGAGAAAGTGTTCTTACCTATAGACATGATCATGACTGCCAATATCAATGAAAATAATGGCGCGATTATCAAATTTGATTATAAAAGTAATCCTAAATTTGTAGGTAAGGCTAATGGCATGAAGACTTTTATATTTCCCGGTCAATGCATGAAGCTTAAGTGATGGGTGTTTTGGATTTAGTCTTAATATTTCAATGATGGATTTAAATCTACTTTTTAAGTCAGGGTGAGAATTAAAGAACTTTTTAGCAACTCTACGAAATGATGGAGGTGATTGAATAGAATACAATTATTCAGTCTCTGATTCAATGGCGTTCATTAAATCGTCAATAGATTTATGCTCTTGTACTTTCCCCTTTTCTAATTCTTCCAAAGCCCGTGATAAACGAGCATCGTAGGATGATTCCCTCTCCGAAATCATTTCTGTGTACTTTTCTTCATCCATAATGACGTATTTGAGTTTATTATTCTTTATAACATGAACAGGACCCTTTTTCAAATCATCATCCACGGCAGAGATTCCCCTACGTTTTATTTCTTGTGTAGATATTGTTTTCATATCGAACTCCTTATGAGTACTTAATTTAGTACTCATAATAGCACAAGAATACAAAAAAGGGCTACATAATTGGAATTCTTTTTAATACGTAGAAATGGAATTAGATTATTTTAATAGAACAATTCTTAGCCAATTTATTCGCGATTGTTTATTTTTATTCTCTAATTAAAACGTCAACTTTTATCTCACCTTCCGAAGATTAAAAATCACGAAAACAGATAGGATTTCGGGGTGAGTTTTTGGAAAATGATTTTTATAATTTCATCATTCTTCAAAATTATTCCACGATTTTCCTATTTAATAAATTAAACTTTGCGTCTCTGGGGTCTATACTTTAATCAAACTTCACAGAAACTAATTGAGAGATACCTTTCTTTTCTTGAGTTACGCCATACATGTAATCAGCGATTTCCATGGTAAGTTTATTATGGGTTACAATAATGAATTGAGTTTCGTCACAAAATTTAGAAAGAACTCGTGTGAATTTATGAATATTCACATCATCTAAAGGTGCATCTACCTCATCCAAAATACAGTATGGACTCGGCTTTACTTGGTAGATTGCAAAAAGAAGAGAAATAGCAGTAAGGGCTTTTTCACCACTGGATAATAGTCGCAGGGATGTATTCCGTTTCCCTGGGGGTTGAGCTTCAATCCCAATATCTGCTTCCAACGGATCCGGATCACCGATCAATTTTAATGATGCGGTTCCTCCTTCAAAAAATAATTGAAATAATTTTTCAAAATTCCGTTTTACAAGATCAAATGTTTCTTGAAACCTTTTGCGAGCAACTTTATCAATTTTCCGGATCGTTTCCCTAAGGTTTTCTTCAGCTTTTATCAAATCATCTCTTTGATGGGACAATGTTTCCAATCGTTCAAATTCTTCGTCATGTTCATCCTGAACCGCCATATTTACGGGTCCAATATTTTCAAGACTTTTTTGAATTTTAGATATTTCGATTTCAAGTTGTTCTTGTGTGAAATCTACAATCAATTCTTTCGGCACTTTTTTATGATATCGATCATCGATCCGTTCTTCAATTAGTCTAATTCGTTGGATTGTTTCTGTCGCTTCTAATTCAGCATTTTTCAGGTCTTCTAATAGTTGTTCTCGATTACGTTGCTCTGCTGCAATCCGTGCCTGAATTTCTTCTATAGTCTGATAAGTTTCTCTGTAAACACTCTGTTTTAAATCTAAAATTGAACGTTGTTTTTGGATTTCTGCATTCAGAGTTTTTAATTCTTTTTCGCCCATGGATATTTGACCGTCAAGTTCAGTTTTTTGAGATTGTAGTGATTCAATTTCTCGAACAATCTTTTCTTGTCGATTTTTTAATTCTGAGCGAGTTTCTTCCCCTGATGACTTTTTGAATTTGACTTGATCTCTCCGCGTTTCAAGTTCGATCAATTTTATACGGATATCTTGAGCTTTCTTTTGGTATTCATCTCGAGTTTTTCGCGATTCAATCATTTGATTATTTGCTAAACCCACTTTGGCATGGATCGAATCCAATATCTTTTTTGATTTATCTAATTCAGGTTGTAAAGATTTCAGAGCAGTTTTGGATTTATTTAAAACAATTTTAGTCTCAGCCAATTCAATGTTGGTACTATTAATCGATTCAACCAACTGATTGAGTTTAAATTGATGTCGAATTTCTTCTGTTTCTAAAGAAGAAAAGTCTTGATTTAAATTTGCAACTTCACGCAGTTTTTCTTTTAAATTAATTTGGTTTGATGCGATACGTTTTTCCAAGGTTTGGAATGTCTGGTTTAGATTTATTTCTTTTTCTAGAAGGTCCGAAAGTTCTGTAGAAATCGTATCAAGTTTTGATTGTCGTCCAATCAAATTCCCATGTTCGGATACTTGTCTATTTTTCAGGATTAAATCTCTACCAGAATAAGCACCCGACATATCAACCAATCCCCAACCATCCAAATCTTTGGATTGAAGAGCCAATTTCAAATCATCAACGATGAGTAAATTCCCAAGTAAATAGTCTGCTAATGGTTGAAGATCTTTGCTCGTTTTTAAAAGATCAGAAGCTCGACCAATAACTCTGGAGTTTTTTGGCAATTTTTGAAGAATAGTTTTTAAAGATTTAGCTTCTTTCAATGGAATTAAAGTTAAATCCCCAGCTCGTTTTTCCTGTGCTTTTTCTAAGGTTGATAAAGCAATTTTCTTGTCCGTCGTAATTAAACAATGAGACAGGTCACCTAACCCGGATTCTAATGCATCCCGATATTTATCTTGGATCTGAAACATATCAGCTACAGTTCCCAATACGCCAGGAAATTCTTTTGGATTTTCTAATACAAATCGAGTCCCTTCGGGAAATCCTTCTTTCGATTCGACTAACTCATTATAGAATGCTTTTTGGCCAGTCAGAGATTTAGTTTGGGCTGAAACAATATGTCTTTCTTCTGAAAGTAAATCTCGTTCCTGTTTTAAAGATTTTAGGTGAGATTCTGCCTTTATTAAATCACTTTTTGCATTAGACAAATTTTTATGCGCTTTTTTCTTATCAATATCCAATTTCTTTTGATCACTGGATATAGATGATTTATCCAACACAAAATCCTGATGCCTTTCATTTAATTTTTGGAAATATAATTCTTTATCTTCTAATAACGCATGGGTTCTATCAAACAAAGATCGATCATCAGCTATTTTCCGTTGAATTTCCCAACGTTCATTTTGAATATCATCCAAATTTCGGACTGTTTTTTGGTAATCTAATTCAATTTTATCAAAGGCTTCTTTTTCAGCTTTATAGCTCGATAAATTGTTTTCAATTTCAGGTTCAAGATCAGACATTTCTTTATCAAAATTCAATCTAAGTTGTTTTAAACCATCTATCTTTTGTGAATTGGTTCCCTGTTCTCTTTCCAGTCTATCTACGGTAAGTAAAGATCCTCTACCTTGTTCAGTCCAAACTAGAATTTTATTGCGGAATTCTTCTCTTGTCTTATTTAATTCAGCCATTGTGGATTGTAAAGTAGAGAAATCCGATTCTTGCGATTTGTAGGTTTCTTTATGTTGAATCAATTCTTTTTCATGAATGGATGTTTCTGATGAATTGGATTCTCGTAAATGACGAAATTCGTTAATACGCGCTTGAAGAGGTGCAGCGACTGATTGATAATGATGAACTTGTAAAAAAGCCAATTCAAGGTCTCTCGTTTCAAGAGTTTCTGTTAAAGTAGCATGACGTTTAAACCGTTTAAGCTGAAGTCCAAGATTTGTCACCTTTTGTTCAACTTCAGCAATAATATCCTTGATCCGTTCTAAATCTGTATGCGTTGCTTCGAATTTCCGTATGGTTGATTTTCTTTGAGTACGATATTTATGAATCCCTGCAGCTTCTTCAAACATTTTCCGCCGGTCCTCACCTGTATCAGATAAAATTTGTTCAATCATTTTTAATTCAATGACTGAATATGCATCGGCACCCATTCCTGTATCTACAAAAAGATCCATAATATCTTTCAGGCGACATTGGGTTTTATTCAAATAATATTCTGATTCACCGCTCCGATAAACTCGGCGAGCAATTTCAATATCGTTATATTCTATAGGAAGTTTTCCAGCATTATTATGAACTGTCATGGAAACTTCGCAAACACTCAGTGGTTTTATTCCCTCGGCACCGTTAAAAATGACATCTTCCATTTTTCCACTACGAAGAACTTTATATTTTTGTTCGCCCAAGACCCATCGAATGGCATCGACAATATTGGTTTTCCCGCACCCATTTGGCCCCACAACTGTGGTAATGCCCTGGCCAAGTTTCATGACTTCTTTATTGGCAAAAGATTTGAAGCCATGCATTTTTAATTCAGATATATACATGAGTGCTGGTTAGAATGTGGACGGTGAAGTTACAGGATTTACATCCAGTTTTCTATAAGGAGATTGCACCTCGTCTCTTCTATATTAAGATTCTAATATAACTAAACAAAATTGTGAATGATGGCATACTCATTTAGCCAGGCGGCCATCCAAATTCTCGCCCACCCATTAAATGCAAATGAACATGATAAACGGTTTGTCCGCCAGCTTCATTACAATTAAAACCTGTTCTATAACCTGCTTCAGCAATTCCTTCTTTTTTGGCTAATTCAGCGGCAGTTCGAACCATTTCTCCCACCAGTTCATTGTGTTCCGCTTCCAATTCATTCAAAGTCGGAATATGAATTTTGGGGATGATTAGAATATGAGTAGGTGCAACCGGATTTATATCTCGAAAGGCAAGAATGCTTTCAGTCTCAAATACTTTATCTGCCGGAATATCTCCAACGATAATTTTGCAAAATAAACAATCGTCCATGATGGGTCCTTTTTTTGCCACAAAGGACGTTAAAGTTCACGAAGAGAGAAATTAATATTTCAGCAGTGCTTCGTGGCCTTCGCGGCTATTTTTTTAGTTTAAAATTTCATTCAAAATTGATAGGGAATTTAATGCTGCGGTTTCCGCCCGAAGTCGTCTGTCTCCTAAATGGTAACACTGTACATTTGAATTATCTATTAGATCAATCTCACTTTTCGAAAAATCACCTTCAGGCCCAATGACCACCACAATATTTTGAGTTGAATCAAATGATAATTCAGACAGTGATTTTTTAGCATTCATTCGTGCACAAACAATCTGATTTCCATTTTTCAATAATGTTGAGAGTGCAATAGGATTCTTCATATCGGGAAACCGACTTCGCCTACATTGTTTAGAAGCCGAAATGATCAATTTTTGACATCGTTTAAAATTCAACTCTTTTTTAACACTTCTATCTAAAATCAGGGGTTGAATTACATTGACACCCAATTCAGTGGATTTTTCTAGTAAAAGTTCAAATCGATCACGTTTGATAAGTGCAGCTGCAAGTGTAATCGAATTTTGATTTTCACCGAGACCATCAATTGTTTTTAAAATTGATCCGGATACGTGGGTTTCTAGCGAATCTATTTTTCCAAAATATCCAGTACCAATTCCATTCAACAAACAAATATCATCTCCAATTTTTAATCGTAGCACACGGGTAGCGTGTATGGATTCTTCTTGATCTAAATAAAAAGTGTCCCCATTAAAATTTTTGGGATTTATAAAAAACGCTTTGTCCGGAATCACTTTGCGCGACGATTAAATGAAAGGTGGATTAAAAATCCGGAATAATCTTTTTTTCCATCCGCTATCTTATTAAGATGCAATATTTCATATCCCACCATGGCAGAAACAGATGATTGCCCCACCATCTTGAAATCGATTCCACACCCGACAAATCCACCCGGTGAAAATTGGAGAATTGGATTTTTCCATCTTTCACTAAAAGTCCCGGATTCTTTACCATCCACCGTTGTAATCACGCCGCCTTTTACTGCTATAAAGGGGGAAAAGTTGTTTTCAATTTTACCAACAAAAGGATAATAATTTGTACCAATGAACGCTGGCAACATGAAAAGGCTTTTACCGCCAATTGTTTTATATTGTCCTGAATAATAATCATAAACAATCGTTTCATCTTCAGCTTTTATATCGTAAAAACGTAACTCACCATTTAATACAAATTTTTCCGAAGCATGGATATAATGACGAGTGATGAACATTCCAGATCCACTTGACCCAATATCCAATCCAAAACCATTTTGGACTTGATCAAATTGACCAAATAAAATAATGGGAAAAAGAAATGTGATTAATTTATTCATAGGATAAAACTACTTTTCCAAATTGGGCACCTGACTCTAAATATTCATGCGCATTTCGGATTTCATCAATTGGAAATTTACGATTAATTATGGGTTTTATTTTCTCATCCTTTAAAAGTTCCATTGCTCCTTCAAAAGCCGATTTTGAACCCATTGTTGAACCCAAAACGGATTGCTGTTTAAAAAATAAATGTGTCAAATTCAAATTGGCTTTATACCCGGTTGTTGCTCCACACGTTACCACTCGCCCCCCTCGAGCCAAACTTTTCATTGAAATATTCCAAGTCGCTTCCCCAACATGTTCAAAAACAAGATCTACACCATGACCTTGAGTAATCGATTGTATTTGTGCCAACATATTATCTGAATGATAATTCAAAACATCATCCGCACCTAATTCACGAGCTTTTCCACATTTTTCATTCGTTCCAGCAATGGCGATTACGTGGGCTCCTTTTGCTTTGGCGATTTGGATGGCCATACTGCCAACACCGGAACTTGCACCCCAAACCATTACAGTTTCACCCGATTGAAGATTCGCTCGATTAATTAACATTTGATAGGATGTTTGTGCTACCAACGCGAAAGATGCAGCTTCATGAAAATCTAAATTTTCAGGAAAAACGATAGCTTGCGTTGAGTCTATTGCAATTTTTTCAGCATTTACACCTTGGGCATTTTCTCCCATGATGCCCAAGGATTTACACAGATTTTCTTTCCCACTCAAACAGGTTTTACACGTTCCACAATAAATCAGCGGTTGTATCATTACTTTTTCACCGATTCGAGATTCGTCAACATTTTCTCCCACGACTGAAATAACTCCCGAAGCATCACTGCCGGTAATTAATGGAAGAGGAACACCGGGGATTCCTTTCCGAACCCAAATATCTAAATGATTCAATGATGTTGCTTTCACATCAACCAATACTTGTCCTTTTGCGGGTGAAGGACATGAAATATTTTCCAACTTTAAAACATCTAAACCACCATGTTCGTGGATTTGAATAGCTTTCATAAATTCAACTTTGTGTCCATACTAAATTTTCCCGGTCCACGTAAGAAAATTGTAAAATAAACTGCAAAATAAATGACGGCAGATTCTGGACTTTCACCGCCAGACAAATGAAATACTCCAGCAAAGAACATGGTCATCATGACAAAAAAGGAAGAAAGCCTTGTTTTTAAACCTACTAATACAAAAAGCGTTAAAACGCCTTCACTCACAGCAGCAAGAAATCCAAATAATATATGACCAAAAGAAATTCCGACAATGCCTAGGACTGCCCCGCCTAACCATGCCCACGTTTCTGTGCCAGCGGTAATCTTTCCCATGCCGTGGTAAAAAAATAAATAAAAAGACGGAATCACCCGTAATACGAGTAGAGCCCAATCCTTGGAATCTTCAAATAAGGATTGGTTCGATAAAATTAATTTTAATTTATTCATTTTTTTCTTCCTCAAACTCTGCATCTTGAATATCCATTTTTTTTATTTTTGTTCGAATATCTGTTTTACGTTGTTTTACTCTCATGGATTGATTGATTTTAAAAATAGAAAAAAAGGGTCCTGCGGATTTATATACAAAATAAATGATCATCCCTAAAAGGAGCCATTTCATAAATTATACCTCTGAAACCGGATTGAAAAATTTTGTACCCGATACAGGTTGACGAATATATTTTATTACTTCTTTTAAATCCTCTTCATTGTGGACAAAATCTATATTATTGGTATTGATGATGACCAAAGGCGTATCCTGATATCGAAAAAAGTACTCAGTATAAACCTGACTTAGGGCATCAATATACTCGTAGGTAATTTCTGTTTCCATTGATCGTCCTCGATTGGAAATATTTTTCATGAGCGTTTCCGTATCCGCTTGAAGGTAAATGACCAAATCAGGTTTAATAATATTTCGTTCCAAAAAATTAGCTACCGTATCATATAAACTCATTTCTTTCTCATTGAGATTCAGCGAAGCAAACAAACGATCCTTTACGAACATGTAATCAGTTACAAGCAATTTTTGAAACATATCTACTTGTCTCAATTCTTGTTGCTGCCTATATCTCTGCAATAAAAAGAAAAGCTGAGTTTGAAATGCATAGCGTTCAGGATCTTTATAAAAATCAGGCAAAAATGGATTTTCGTCGAATTCTTCGAGGACGAGTCGAGCGGTCAATTCTTTCGCCATTAAATTTGCGAGACTTGTTTTTCCAACACCGATGGGTCCTTCTATTGCAATATAATATAAATTTCTCAAGCTTGTGTCTCAATTGGGTGACGTGTAACAGTTGATGTGTCAATACAATGATCAAGAAGATCATTTATTGTGATTTTTGAATGTGGAATTTTAAAGTCTGGGGCTAATTCAGCAAATGGAATTAATACAAATTTTCGCATCCCCAACATAGGATGAGGAATCATCAATTCATCCGTTTCTATAAAAGCATCTCCATGAAATAAAATATCAATATCGATGATACGAGGGGAATTTTTCTCTCTTTTTTCTGACCGTCCCAACATTTTCTCAATCTGTTTAGTCACATCCAATAAATCAAAAGGTTTGAGCGTTGTGGAACATTTTACCACAGCATTAAGAAAAGGCGGTTGATCCAATTTATACAGAGGTTCCGTTTCATAATATGTTGACGATTCAATATCAGAAATATTAAAATTAATAGACAGTGCCATTGTCGCTTGGGCAAGGTTTGAATCACGGTCGCCCACATTGGAACCCAGAGATAGATACGCTGTCACAGGTTTCATAGTTTCTCCCTAACCAATTCTACTTCTACTGAATCCAGATTTGCCATGATAGGTGCATGAGGTTTTCGGATCTTTAAAACCACTTTTTGAATTGGGAAATCCGATAATAATTTTTGACAGATTGAATCGCCCACTGCTTCAATCAAATGATAATCTTTTTCGGTAAAAATATCCGTTATAACAGACACGGCCTCGTCGTAATTAATGGTGTCTTTCAAGTCGTCTGATTTTCCTGCAGCAGAAAGATTTGTAAACATTTCAACATCCAGCTCAAATAAGCCGTCTTTGTCTTTTTCAAATTCATACACGCCGTGACGCGCAGGAATCTTCAGGTTTAATATGCGTACTTTATCCATTTAAGAAATAATAATAAATTGGGAGAAAATCATATCTATAAAATACAATGAATCAGGATGACAGACTTGCCAAATTATTTTAAAAAGATAAAAGGCTTACCCCAACCACAATTGCCGATCTAAACTACGGTACTGAATCGCTTCACTGATATGTCCTGAATCAATTTTTTCTTTCTTATCCAAATCAGCAATGGTTCGGGATACTTTTAAAATTCGGTCATAAGCTCTGGCGGATAAACCCAGTTTATCCATAGCTGTTTTTAGGAGTTCCCCTGATTCACGATCTAACCCACAATGGATTTTTAAATCTCGACTTTCCATTTGAGCATTCGCGAATAAATTATCTGATTTTTTAAATCTGGATAATTGTACTTCTCTTGCCTCTTGAACCCTTAATTGAATCGGTTCCGAAGATTCTCCATCTGCCTTTTCGGATAATTGATGAAATGGAACAGCAGGCACTTCAATATGAATATCAATTCTATCCATAAGGGGCCCAGAAATTCGGCTCATATATTTCTGAATCATTTGAGACGAGCATGCACAATCATTATTTGAATCCGTAGCATAACCGCATGGACAAGGATTCATAGCTGCTACAAGCATAAATTGTGCAGGATAAGTTAAACTCAACGCTGCTCGTGCAATGGTAACAACGCCATCTTCTAAAGGTTGCCTCATCACTTCTAAAACATTTTTTTTGAATTCCGGGAGTTCGTCTAAAAATAATACACCATGGTGAGCCAAACTTACTTCACCTGGTTTTGGAATAGCACCTCCACCAATTAATCCAGCATCAGAAATTGTATGATGAGGCGATCGAAAAGGTCGAAGCCCCACTAAGCCATGCTTTTGTTTTAATACGCCCGCCACTGAATGAATTTTCGTCGTTTCCAATGCTTCGTCAAGTGTGAGGTTTGGTAAAATAGACGGGATTCGTTTTGAGAGCATGGTTTTTCCACTTCCTGGCGGCCCCACCATAATCACATTATGTCCACCTGCTGCAGAAACTTCTAAAGCTCGTTTAACTTGCTCTTGTCCTTTCACATCCGAAAAATCTCGTTGATATTGGTTTTGATGTTTAAAATGAGAATCAAGATCCGTTGTAATAGCTTCTTTTTCTAACTCGCCATTCAAAATTTGGGCCACTTCACTCAAGGTTGAAGCGCCTGCAACTTTTACACCTTCTACTACAGATGCTTCTTTTGCATTCTCTTCCGGGACAATTATACCGGGAATTCCATTTTCCTTAGCACAAAGTGCAATAGGGAGTACTCCTTGGATCGGACGTAATGCCCCATCCAATGCTAGTTCACCCATAATTAATAACTTATCTAAATATTGTTTATCAATATCTCCTAATGCTGCGAGTAAGCCAACTGCAATTGGGAGATCAAAGGTTGCGCCCTCCTTACGAATATCCGCAGGGGCAAGATTGATAGTAATTCGTTTGCCTGGTAAATAAAATCCACTATTTCGAATCGCTGCTTTTACACGTTCCTTACTCTCTTTAACTGCACCTTCCGGAAGTCCAACCGTTATAATTTTGGGAAGTTGAGTTGCCGTCATATGGCATTCCACTTCAACGATGTAGGCATCGATTCCTAGAATGGCGCTACTGAGGACTTTGGAATTCAATTCAGGAACAGGAACTAATATTTGAATAAGCTAAATAAGGAATAACGATATATAAAATGGAATCTCGAATAAGGTAAAATAAAAAGAAACTTACCAAAACGACAAAGCCTTTTTCTTTTAATAAATATAAAAAACCACCATCACGATATAATTTCAACCAATTTTGTAAAAATTTTGGATGACGAAAAGACATTAATCGCTCTTGGGTTTAATTTGTTCAAATTTGAGATTTTCGTATTTTTCATACATGGAGCCTCCTTCAGCATCGGCAAAGCGATACGCAAATTCTAATGCTTCAAAAAATGGCTTATTAGCATATTCACCATATGAATAAAATTCGTCAACCCATTTAGAAAGGTCACTCAGTTTAATATCTTCTAATTTATCAAAAATGCCGTAAACCAATTCGGCACGATTATTATAATACCATTCAGTAAACCCACCATATCCCACAGAGTTTTTTAATTCTGTGTGCGTCTCATAAACTTGGGTCAAATAGGAAAATAAAAAAGTTTCTTTTTCAGACGAATTTAAAGTTTTCCAATAAGCAACAACAGGTGATAGCCCACTTTGTGCGCATAGAAATGATGTGAGGAGAATTGGGATTAGTTTTTTCATAAGGGTATCTTTTCCAGCATCTTGAATGATTTAATTAGGTGAATAATACGATTCTACACAAGGGATGAACAATGCTAAACATCTACAGGATCTACCCAATCTCCATGGGACATAATTAAAGATATAAGCGCATCTACAGCATCTGTTTCAGAAATATTTTTCTCAACAATTTCTTGGCCTTTATAGAGAGAGATTTTACTGATGCCAGTCCCCACATACCCATAATCTGCATCCGCCATTTCACCGGGTCCATTTACGATACACCCCATTATTCCTATTTTTAAACCTTTCAGGTGATGAGTCCGAGCACGGATTTTGGCCGTTGTTTCTTGTAGATCAAATAAGGTCCTTCCGCAAGATGGACATGAAATGTATTCAGTTTTAGATATTCGAGATCGACTAGCCTGCAGAATACCAAAAGATGTTTCGTTGACAAAACTAGGATTTAGATCGCTATCAACCCAAATTCCATCGCCAAACCCATCTAGTTGTAACCCGCCTAAATCTGTTGCAGAATAAAGGAGTAATTCATTTTCTGAGCTCGTTGAATAAGACCGTTTTACAATAATTGGATTTTGGATTCCCAACGCTGAACATACAATAAAAAATCTTCGTTGATCAGCAAGACCATGATCATTATTTGTTTCTAAAATTAATATTATATTTTTTAGATTTTTAAGATTAACCAATTTCTCAATTGAATTAATCAAAAAAAATGAGATTTGTTTACCTCTAATATTTTGAACATTCTTAGAATCAAATAAAGGATAATGTCGCTCCTTCTTTTCAAATGAATCCGAGCTTTGAAGAATAGATAAAGTCCCGGGAATTTTAAATTCAATAGAATTTTGTCCGATAAATAAAAGATCAATAGCTTGGTCAGATATATGCCATTTATCTTGTGATTCAGAATACAGATACCCAAATGAAGTTAAATCTTCTGGCTGAATAGAATCATTATTTGAAAGATCCCCAATGACAATCGGGACGTTTTCACCGCCAATATTTAAGATTGAATTTGTCTCTCTTCGTTGTCTGAAAAATGGATCAAATCTTAGATTTTCTATGGGTTGGATTGGACTATGTTTTTCTCGGTTAACATACCGGCCAACCAAGTCTTTAGCCACAGGGATTTCTGCTTCTGGTTCTTCCGTTAATGATACTCGAATTGTATCACCTAATCCGTCTTCCAAAAGTGACCCAATTCCAACGGCAGATTTGATTCGACCATCTTCTCCATCTCCAGCTTCTGTAACGCCTAAATGAAGGGGGTAATTCATAGTCTCATCGTTCATTGTTTTCACCAGTAATCGATACGCTTGAACCATGACTTGTGTATTACTTGCCTTCATAGATAAAATAATATTATGATAATTTTCATCTTCAGCTATTCTTAAAAATTCCATAGCTGACTCTACCATTCCCAAAGGCGTATCGCCATAACGACTCATAATTCTATCAGATAATGAACCATGATTTGT
>JABHAX010000007.1 GCA_018674095.1 Fidelibacterota bacterium | reverse complement strand
TGTTAAGCAAATGAAGGAATCGTAGTTTTCTCTCTTCTGCAGTTTCCATTTTTTGCTTCTTTTTCGATCTTAAAATGGCAAAATATTCATCTTCTAATATTAGGTTTCTGCCGTGGCTATAGGCATTTACGGGGAATGTAAAATAGTTCGTGTTATCAAACGTTCCGTGGAGCAAAAATGCCCTTTCGCCTTTTGGCGATGGGGCTTTTTTTATTTTAGGTCGTAGTGGGACGAGAAGTTTATTCCGTTAGCGAAGTATATCGGGGAGTCCCTTATTCGGCAATACTGATTTAACCCAATTATATTTGATACTCGAGTAAATAGTCTAAGTTATTATGAGTCATTGTGGAGTGTATTTCAATATTGTCCTTTGATTATGCTGTATGCAAATAATTGGATTATAACCATTTTTCACTAATCATGACTGAAAGTAATTAAAATTATTGGATAGTAAAGATTCTTCATGGTTACTAATTGAGTTGTTGAATATAAAATTGCCAACATAACATCAAGGTCATGAACTTATATAATTCCTTCTGGATTAGATGTAACACAATGTGGTATATTGCATTGTGCTAAAATTGAAAACTAAATGGTTTAATAAATGGGCAATGAAACAAACTGTTACTGATTGATTGTTATTAGAAACCATTGAAAATGTCTCAAATCAGTTAGGGACAAATAATTTAGGTAGTGGTCTTTTCAAAACTCGCACACCCAAGAAAGAAAAAGGTAAACGAGGTGGATTTAGAACATTTCTTGTTTACAAAGAAAATGAAAAGGCAATATTTGTTTATGGGTTTTCAAAAAATAAAAAAGATAACCTGGATAAAAATGAATTGAAATATTTTAAAAAGTTAGCAAAAGATTTATTGGCAATAGAAAATAATGAGTATGAAAGACTCATCTCATTAGGCAACTTTAATGAAATAGAGGAAAAATAAATGAGAGAATCAATAAAAAATGCAATTGGAAGTACTGTCCAGGATTTAATAAATAGTAGTGAGAAAACTTCTTTTACAGCTAAAGAACTGAAACTTCTCGGTATTGAAATTCAGAAGGTTGAATTAAGCGCAAAAGATATACAACACATTAGAGAATCAACGCATTTAAGTCAAAACGTATTCGCAAAATTATTGAATGTAAGTTCGTCATCTGTTAAACAATGGGAACAAGGAAAACGGATTCCCACTGGCGCAACAAAAGTGCTATTGGAATTACTGATGAAAAGTCCTGACATTCTTGATTATCGAATTGTTTCAAATTATTAATCATTGTTAACTACACTCACATTTTCTACAGCAAATCCCAATGTGGCTTTTGCCGATAAAAAAGTAGATGTTGACATGTTACCAAACTGGATGATTTCTCCACTTTTTGAAGCAACAGTTCAAGCCGTAGAAGAAGCCATCATAAATGCCCTTTGTGCTGCAGAAGATCTGGAAGGAATCAATGATAATAAAGTTTGGGCTTTACCTCATGATCGACTCATTCAGATCATGAAAAAGTATAATCGTATCAATTGATTCTTAACAATTCTCTCTAAAACTCGTAGCTTTTATCATGTTTAAACGACATCCAAATAACCCAATTATTTCCCCCAAAGATATTGTTTCTTCTCATCCGGAAATGATAGATGTTTCTTCTGTTTTTAATCCCGGTGGCATCCAATTCAATGATAAAATATTACTTATAATTCGTGTCCAAAATAGAGGACGTGAAACACGCCTTGTAAAAGCAACAAGTATAGATGGATTTCAATTTGAAATAGAAAACGAGCCAATCCCAATTAATGGA
Source organism: Fidelibacterota bacterium (assembly GCA_018674095.1). Lineage (GTDB taxonomy): Bacteria > Fidelibacterota > Marinisomatia > Marinisomatales > UBA1611. The sequence goes on along the minus strand of JABHAX010000007.1, from coordinate 8,020 downwards.
ACGGATAATACAAGCGAGACCATTTTTCATATTTATGATCCACGGATTACAAAATTAAATAACACTTATCTTGTCATGGCTGCAGTAGATGTTGTTGGAAAATGTTTATTGGGGCTTTTCCAAACTTCAGATTTTTCTTATTTGGATTTTCTGGGGTTTACAGGAAATGAAGATATTCGAAATGGTGTTCTTTTTCCAGAAATGATAAACGGGAAATTTGCTCGCTTTGATCGTCCAAATAAAAAAGAAGTGGAAAGTGGTGTTACGACGGGGAGTCAAATTTGGTATTCGGAATCGGATGATTTGCTAAGTTGGGAATCAAAAAAAATGGTCATGGAAGGACGACTGCATTATTGGGATGAGCATATTGGTGCAGGACCGCCCCCAGTTAAAACTGAAAAGGGCTGGCTCTTGGTTTATCATGGCATTGCTATGCATTATCAACCTATTTATCAAGTTGGTGTTGTTTTATTAGACCTAGAGAAGCCATGGAAGGTTATTGCTCGTGGTCGTTATAATATTTTAGAACCAAGAGAGATTTGGGAAATGGTGGGGCAAGTCCCCAATGTGGTTTTTCCTACTGGAATGATTGTAGATTCAATTGATGAACATGGAAATGCAAAATTAGATAGCGAAGTAAAATTGTATTATGGCGCTGCGGATACACATATTGGCTTGGCTACTTCTACGATACAGGAATTGATTGATGCGTGTTACGCTTAATATATTATTTTTTATATCTTATTTATTTTCTCAAGGATTCCCTATCCCGAAAATTGAGTACAATCCTAAAACTTATTTATGTTACAAAACAGATTCAATAATTATGGTTGATGGAAAAATGGATGAGCCAATTTGGGAAAAAACTGAATGGACTGATTCATTTGTGGATATTGAAGGTAATCTGAAACCGCTTCCTTTTTTTGATACAAAGGTGAAAATGCTCTGGGATGACACTTATTTTTATTTCGGCGTGCAAATGGAAGAACCCCACATTTGGGCAACACTTACTGAGAGGGATGCTGTTATTTTTAGAGATAATGATTTTGAAATATTTTTGGATCCAGACGGAGATACACACAATTATTATGAATTGGAAGTGAATGCTTTTGAAACAGAATGGGATTTATTACTCTTAAAACCCTATCGTGATCAAGGAAAAGTTGCCGTGGATTCTTGGGACATTCCCGGTTTAATCTCAGAAGTCAATTTGGATGGATCCATCAATAACCCCAATGATCGGGATTTGGGCTGGAGTCTTGAGATTGCCATTCCTTGGAAAGCATTGGAAGAATGTGCGCCCAATTTTCACCCGAAAGAAGGCGAACAATGGAAAGTGAATTTCTCCCGAGTTCAATGGGAAGTGGATATTTTGGAAGATCAATATGTGAAAACAGATTCCCCAGCATTTAATTGGGTTTGGTCGCCACAGGGAATTATCAATATGCATTATCCCGAAATGTGGGGCTTGGTTCAGTTTACAGAAACGGTTGCGACAGAAAGTTCGGTTGAATTCATCTCCAGTAATTTGGATCAACTCAAATGGTCACTCCGGCAAGTCTATTATCGTGAACGGTCCTATTATAATAAGCATGAACGGTTTACCGCATCCTTAAAAGAGTTGGAATTGATGGAAAAGCCTGTTGCGAATATTCCTTGGCCACCAGTTTTAGCATTAACACCCTCGGGTTGGGAAGCGTTTATTGAATTGAAGGAACAAAAGATATTCATCCGAAAAGATGGAAAAGTGTGGGTGGAATGAATATTGGTATTTGCTTTTTTATTTTTTTGACCCCTTTTCTATTCTCCCCTATTACAGGGGAGAAGGGTCTATGGAAATAAAATGAATTTAACCTTTATTGATTGGGCCATAGTTTTCATCGTGATGGGTGGAATGTTTTATTCTGTTTCCTTTACGAAAGGGCTCATGAAAAGTGTCAGTGATTTCTTGGCAGCGGGTCGAACCGCCGGACGATATGTCATGTCCATATCCAGTGGAATTGCAGGACTGGGCGCTATCACAATTGTTTACCATTTAGAAATGGGATTTGTTTCAGGGTTTGCTTTCTCATGGTGGGGATTTAGTTCGGCACTCATTATATTATTTATTACAGTTTCAGGATGGGTGATTTATCGGTTTCGATCCACGCGTTGTTTAACGCTTCCCCAATTTTTTGAAATGAGATACAGTCGGAAGTTCAGGATTTTTACCGGTATAGTCGCATTTGTTTCAGGGATTATTAATTTTGGAATTTTCCCGGCAGTGGGTGCCCGATTCTTTATTTATTTTTGTGGATTGCCGGATGCAATTTTTGGCATATCTACCTTTCCTTTATTGATGATTCTTCTTCTGAGTATATCCCTTTATTTTGTTTATACAGGTGGGCAAATTGCGGTCATAATTGCAGATTTTTTTCAGGGTGTTTTTGTAAATATTATTTTTGTAATCATGATATTTTATTTATTCTTTTCAGTAGGTTGGGAGCAAGTAACGGAAGCATTGGAACAAACGCCGTTGAAACTGGCACAGGAAGAAATTGTAAATCTTCAATCGGAAAAGTCTTTTCTTGAATTAACCCATCCCGAACAATCTGAGAAAATAGAAAATATTAATATCAAATATGAAAATTCGTCGAGGATTAATCCGTTTAAAACAAGTCATGTGGAGGATTTTAATTTTTGGTATTTCCTCATTGGAATCATTGGTGTGATGTATGGGACCATGAGTTGGCAAGGAACCCAAGCCTATAATGCCTCTGCGAAAAGTGCCCATGAAGCAAAAATGGGTGGCGTGTTGGCAGGGTTTCGCGGATTGCCACAGGGCCTTTTCTTTTTATTTGTGCCAGTAGTCATTTATGTTTTAATGAATCATCCGGATTATCATGGGATTGCAACTTCGGTAAATGCAGCTTTAGACGGATTGGATTCGGATACCTTAAAATCGCAACTTAGGGGTCCTATGGTTTTGTCAAATATATTGCCAATGGGACTCATGGGAGCATTTGCCGCTGTCATGTTTGCAGCATTTATCAGCACCCATGACACATATCTTCACTCGTGGGGAAGTATATTTATTCAAGATGTCGTTATGCCTTTTCGGGATAAGCCTTTTGAGAAAGAAACCCATTTAAAATTATTACGATATTCAATTTTTGGTGTGGCAATTTTCATTTTTCTCTTCAGTTTACTTTTTCAACAAAACCAAAAAATCGCTCTATTTTTTGCCATTACGGGTGCGATTTTCGCCGGTGGATCTGGTGCCGTTATTATTGGTGGATTGTATTGGAAACGGGGTACAACTGCTGCCGCTTGGACTGCCTTAAGTATGGGAGCCATCATTGCAGTTGGGGGAATTATATTGAAACAAATTTCATCAGATTGGCTCGCGGATTCTTCATCCCTAGCAGGATTTAAAAACATAATCCTTTATTTACGTGATATAAATGGACAAATGTATTGGGGGATTGGCATGGGAGCTTCAGCATTCTCTTACATTATTGTTTCCCTATTCGGGGCGACCCATTTCAACATGGATAAATTGTTAAACCGAGGAGCATATGCGAATATAGATGAATTGAAAATCGTTGAAAAAGAACCGGAACGGGGGTGGAAAATTTTTGGGATGGGCAAGGAATTTACGCCTTTTGATAAATTTATTTACCTCTTGAATTACATTTGGACCTTTTCATGGACGCTCGTTTTTATTGTTGGCACAATTTATAATGTATCTCATGATGTGAGTAATGAATCTTGGATGACCTTTTGGAAATATTATATTTTTATTCAAATTGGGATGGCATTAATCTCGATAATTTGGTTTACTTGGGGCGGGTTTAAAGATTTAAAAGTAATGATGATCCGATTAAAGTCTGATGAAAGGGACCATGGCGATGATGGGTGGGTTTCTAGGTGATGAAAGATAGTTTAAGAATTGTTAATTGTTGATGGATTAATGAAATATTGGATTGTTGGACTAATCGGGAATTTAGATAATGAAAATTTTAGCGAAACTTCGCGATCTTAGTGGCTAATAAATTATGATATGTTTATTAAAAAATGACTAAAAAAGAAACACAAATTATCTTGACACGGATTGAGAAATGGTATGCTCGATTGCAAACTTTATTTATTTCTGACGACCTAATTCTTAAAGCTGAGTTTGCTTGGTCAAAAGAGCCAACACCTTTTTCTGATCGACTTAATTTAAAATATAAACCTATCACGGAAGGTGAGCCCTGGGGACAAAAATGGGACAGTGCATGGTTTCATTTAACCGGCTCAATCCCTATAGAATGGGAAGGCAAATCTGTAGCAGCAGAATTAGATTTTTCTGGAGAAGGATTGGTATTTGATTCAAATGGGAATACACTCCAGGGAATTACAAATGGGTCTATTTGGGATAAAAATTTTGCCAGAACACGTGTTCAATTATTTGAAAAGTGTAGGGGAGGAGATGCCATTGATCTTTGGGTAGAAGCAGCAGCAAATTCATTATTTGGTGTTTTTACAGATGGAGACCCTGCGAAAGAAAGTCCACATAGATTTGGTTGGTTTGATGCAAAAGTAGAGAAAATGCGAATTGGACTTTTTGATGAAGAATTATGGCATCTCTATCTTGATGTTCGCATTTTACTTGGCTTAGCAAAACGACTGGATGAAAAATCTATTCGTCGCGCGCGAATTATTCGCGCCTTAAATAATGCGGTGAATGCCTTTGGCGATAATCAAAAATTGACTTCTGCTGCGAGAGATTGTTTGAAATATGAGTTAGAAAAGCCAGCTTCAGCATCTGATTTAAAAGTGTCTGCCATTGGTCATGCACATATTGATACGGGTTGGCTATGGCCAGTACGAGAAACAATTCGGAAATGTGCTCGCACATTTACGACACAGTTGAATCTCATTGAAAAATATCCAGATTATATTTTTGGTGCCTCTCAGCCTCAACATTACCGATTCATGAAAGATCATTATCCGGAAATCTATTCCCGTATAAAAGATGCAGTGAAAAAAGGGCAGTGGGAATTGCAAGGTGGCATGTGGGTGGAAGCTGATTGTAATCTCATTAGCGGCGAATCTATGGTTCGGCAACTTCTCCATGGAAAAAACTTCTTTCAAGATGAGTTTGGAATTGATGTAAATAATTTGTGGCTCCCCGATGTGTTTGGTTATTCTGCTGCGTTACCGCAGCTATTAAAAAAATCGGGCATTGACTATTTTTTAACTCAGAAAATGTCATGGAGCCAATTTAATGAATTTCCTCATCATACCTTTAACTGGCGTGGGATTGATGGCACAGAAATTTTGACACATTTCCCACCGGAGAATACCTACAATAGTGAATTAGATACTGAATTTTTGGTGCCTGCCCAAACCAATTTTAAAGAAAAAGAGTTTATCGATGAATTTATTTCTCTCTTTGGTGTGGGAGATGGCGGCGGCGGACCAAAACCAGAAAATATCGAATTAGGCCGTCGCATGGCTAATCTTGAAAATTCACCGAAAGTCACCTTCGATACGGCCAAGAACTTTTTTAATCGCTTATCTAAACATGAAAAAGATGTGGAAACGTGGGTGGGCGAACTATACTTAGAATTACATCGTGGCACATTAACGACCCATGGATTGGTGAAAAAACAAAATCGAAAATTAGAATGGAAACTTCGTGCCGTGGAAATGTTGTGGTCATGCATACCCTTAGAAAATTATCCATCTGAAGAGTTGGATTCACTATGGAAAAAATTACTCATTAACCAATTCCACGATATTATTCCCGGCTCTAGTATTAATCTCGTTTATCAAAATACCCATAAAGAATATGAAGAAATTCAGCAGGATTGTGATTCTCTCATTGCTCTAGCAGGACAATCATTATTTGACCAGAACACCAATTCATTTGTGGTTGCCAATACCTTGTCCTATCCGTGGAAAGGGATGATAAATATTCCTGAATCTTTTGACGGTTTTTCCGTGTTAAATGAAGAAGGTGAACCCGTTTCCATCCAAAGGACAAAGGATGACTTGGTGGCGATTGTGGAACTTGCTCCTTTGTCTTTTACGACATTTTCGAAGGGTGAGCCAGATGAATTAAATTTTGAACAGGGTCATGGACTTACTTTAGAAAATGATTTGATCCGATATGAATTTGATAAAAAAGGTCAGGTCATTTCCGCATTCGATAAGGAAGCGAAAAAAGAAGTTTTGGGAAATGCAGGAAACATTTTGTCTCTTTATGTAGATCGCCCCAACGATTGGGATGCATGGGATGTTGATTTCTTTTATCGGGATGCATTGCTGGAAATTGCTGAATCCACAGATACAATACCGGGCTCTACGGGTAATGTTGTAAAAGAATTACAATTATCCTTTACGATAGGGCAGTCAACAATTAAACAAAATATTTTCCTATTTCCCCACACAAAAAGATTGGATTTTGATACCCATGTGAATTGGAAAGAAAAGCACAAAATGTTGCGGGTTCATTTTCCGGTCAATGTGAAATCTGAGCAAGCAAGTTTTGATATCCAATATGGCCATGTAAAACGAAACACACATAGAAATACGAGTTGGGACAAAGCCAAGTTTGAAGTAGTGGGACACAAATATGCTGATCTGTCGGATCATGATTATGGTGTGGCGCTCATGAATGACTGTAAATACGGATACATGATTCATGATAATATTTTGGATCTCAATTTGTTGCGCTCACCCAATAATCCCGATCCTACTGCGGATGAGGGTCACCACCAATTTACCTATTCTCTATTGCCCCACAAATATGATTTGATTCGATCCGATGTGATGAAAGAATCAAATTGTTTGAATCAGAAACCACTGCTATTTAATGGGGTTCAATCCAATAAAAATATTCCGCTTCAATTGGAAGGAAATGGATTAGAACTCATTGTGTTGAAAAAAGCTGAAAAAGATGATTATTTAATTATTCGAATTCTTGAAACAAATGGGAGGCAATCTTCTGGAAAGTTGAGCCTGACAGGAACTTTAATAGAATGTGATTTGATGGAATGGAACGATTTAGGATCGGAGATTAAGGTGGAAAGTTGTTTAGAGTTATCTTTATCTCCATTTGAAATAAGGACATTTAAATACCTGAATTCGATCTCAACAGTGACAATGTAGGAATTTTTTTTTTTGATATTAAATTTTATTTATCTTTTCATAGTTGCGTAAGACGATTTTTTAGAGTGCGCTGAGTCACACTATTTTTTAAAATGTTGTATTTTTCAAGAAGAACAACTTACATTTTACCCGTCCATTTTTGGACTTTACTTACTTAGTTAAGAAAAACAACAGCCAAGGAGATAACAATGCAACGTGGAATCGCTATTTTACTTACCTTAACATTTTCTATGATTTTTGGAGTGGATACACCCAAAGAAAGTGCAACCCCATCTGAATCAACCCATTCTCAAGAAATTCAATTTGATGCTGAAGAATTTCAGAAAAATAAATCTCTGAAAAAGGGGATGGCCGAAACATTTAAACAAGCGCGAAGAGCGAATGGGATTCCTAAGCCGGACATGAAAACCACTCATGTTTCAAATAGCAAAGCGACACCAACGAGTGAAAAATTATCTTCTAAAGAAAATTCGAATAAAATAGCTACAAAAAAATCTTTTAAGGAATCAATTAATATTGCAACCAAAAAAGATAGGCAAACTAAAAAAGAAATCTATTTAGAAAAACGGGACTTAGCCAAAAAAGAAACCTTTTTAGAAAAAAGAGACTTAGCCAAAAAAGAACGGAATGAAATTCGTGCAAAAGCTCAGGCAAGCAGAGAAAAGAATTTGAATATGACGCAGAGTCATCCAATACACCAAATTCAATCCTCAAGAGTTAAAGCTAATAATCGATCAAATAATAGAAATTCAAGAGACGGTGGAACAGAATTTGAGTTTGAAAGTGTTGGTGAACTTTATGATGCCTTTGGAGACGTTTTAGAATCAAATGGTGCGGGTTGTGATGGATGTGATGGGAATCTCGAAATGATGGAAGTTGA
>JABHAX010000054.1 GCA_018674095.1 Fidelibacterota bacterium | reverse complement strand
GGATCCAAATCATAAAGCATATTATTAATGCTCATTTTTGTAAAAACATCTAAATTGATATCGTCCACATAATTCGTAATTAAATGACGATAAACATCATTCATGAGAGATTGATTTTCCCGTACTTGCTTATAAATATCTTTTGTACCGGCATTTAAAAATGTAAGAACTGTTATTATAAAAATAGTTGTTTTAAAAATTTGTTTATTTTTCATCATTTTTTCCAGTTTTGAATTTCTATCCAAATTAATTGGTGAATTTTATCGGGAGACAAAGTCCCATCTATAACTATATATCGCTTAGAAAACATATGTGCCAACTTAATATATTGTTCCCGAACTTTTTTTTGAAAATCAAAACCTTCCCCTTCAATACGATCTGGTTTTCCTGAATGACGACGACTTCCTTCTTCAGCAGTCACATCAATAAAAAATGTTATGTCAGGATCTAATCCATAGGTAGCAAATTCATTTAAGTTTAAAAGATAATCGATATCTAAACCTCTTCCACCACCTTGATAGGCAATAGTTGAATCTTTGAAGCGATCAGCTACAACTATTATTCCGTCTTCAAGTTGATTCAAAATACAATCTTTTGTTAGTTGAGCTCGGCTTGCCGTCATGAGAAGCGCTTCGGTTCTATCCGCCATTACATCATCACGGTTTTTTAAAAGAACCTCACGTATTTCTTCACATATTTTAGTTCCACCAGGTTCACGAACAAGCCTCGCTTTATCACCTGATTTTAAGAATTTTTCCATGAGCATATTGACTTGCGTGGATTTTCCGCAGCCGTCAATCCCTTCAAATGAAATAAAGAGAGATTTATTCAAAATAGACATTTGGATCATCTTTACCCACAAGAATGACACATTCTCCTTTTGGAGTCTTGTTGGTATAATATGTTAATAAATCGGATAATTTTCCTCGTTTAATTTCTTCATAGAGTTTTGTGAGTTCACGAGCAACAACTGCGGGACGATCACCTAAGCCTTCTAATAATTGCCTTAAAGTGCGTACAAGTCTTTTTGGCGATTCATAATAAATCAATGTGGCTTGTTCATTCTCAACTCGTGCAATTCTGCCTTTCCGTCCTTTTTTAGGTGGAAGGAATCCTTCAAATAAAAAACGATCCGTGGGTAGTCCTGAAGATACCAAAGCAGCCAAGGATGCAGATGCACCAGGAATGGATTCAATAATTATATTATGAAGCAATGCTTCACGAATTAATTTGTATGCTGGATCAGAAATACCCGGCGTTCCAGCATCCGTAATTACAGCAATATCTTTACCACTATTTAAATGATCAATTATTTTAGGAATACGCGTAAATCGATTATGCTCATAATAGCTAATCATGGGTGTTGAAATGTTATAATGATCCAATAATTTTCGCGAATGTCTTGTGTCTTCCGCAGCAATCATAGGAACCGCTTTTAATGTTTCAACCGCGCGATAAGTCATATCACCTAAATTTCCGATAGGTGTAGAAACAATATAAACTTTTCCCGCAATTTCCGTCATACTTAGATCCGATTTAAGGCCTTACGCATCATGCCAATTCCAAGATCGATTTCTTCAGTCGAAACATTTAAATGTGGTCGAAATCTAATTGAAGTGTAACCACATCCTAATACAAGAGCGCCTTCATCTTGAAGTAACTCTGTCATCTTATCACGCTGTGCACCAGATGGAAGATCATAGGCACAAAAAAGTCCACGACCCCGAACATTCGAGACAAGTCCAGAAAAATCTGATTCAAGTTTTTTCAATTCACCCAAAAGATATGTACCAGTTGCTGCTGCTTTTTCAACAAGCTTTTCTTGTTCAATTACTTCTAAATATAACGTGAAGCGAACCATGTCCACCAAATTCCCACCCCATGTAGAATTTATACGGCTGGATTCTTTGAAAACGTTATTTTCAACTTCATCCAATCTGCCACCAGCAAATATTCCACAACATTGAGTTTTCTTACCAAAACTGATAATATCAGGTCGAGCTTCATCTGAAAAATGTTGATGCGCCCACATTTCGCCCGTAATTCCTATACCTGTTTGGACTTCATCGTAAATCATTAATATATCATTTTCTAACGCAATTTCATTTAACGAGACGAGATATTCATCTCTAAAATGGTTATCGCCACCCTCCCCTTGAATTGGTTCTAAAATCATGCAAGCTATATCATGATGGTTTTCACGTATTGCTTGTTTGATTTCTTGAAGTGACTGCGCTTCTAAAGCCATTACATTTTCCAAATTAGATTCATTCATTGGAAAGGTTATAGAAGGTGGCGTGACGCGAGGCCAATCAAATTTTGGAAAATATTGAACTTTTCTAGGATCGGGAGAATCCGTTAAGGATAAGGTATAACCCGAGCGACCATGAAAACACTGTTTAAAATGTAAAACTTGATTCCCTTTTTCACCATTGCCTTTAGCAATATTAAGTCGCACTTTCCAATCGAACGCAGCTTTTAGGGCATTTTCAACAGCCAATGCTCCACCAGATACATAAAAAGAATGAGGTAAATAATCTGGTTGAGCAACACGTCCCATTGTGTCTACAAATTCTGCCATAAGTGGAGAATACACGTCGGAGTTTGTTGGTTTATTAATTGCTGCCCGAGTCAATCTTTCTTTTTGTTCTAAAACATACGGATGATTATATCCGATTGACATGGATGCAAACATTGAAAATAAATCTAGATATTCTTTCCCCGTATTCCCATCAACCAACCAAGAGCCGTGGCTTTTGTCTAAATCAATTACGGGTGACATTCCATCTGCCAACATATACTTTCCGATGACACTTCGTGTATCTTGAAAACTAATTTTTTCCATAATTTCGCCTATTTACTTAAGTCAAATTTAATTCCCTGGGCCAAAGGTAAATCCGTTCCCCAGTTGATTGTGTTTGTTTGCCGACGCATATATTGTTTCCAACTATCCGATCCAGATTCTCGACCGCCGCCTGTCTCTTTTTCGCCGCCGAATGCTCCACCAATTTCGGCACCTGATGTTCCGATATTGATATTAGCAATTCCACAATCAGATCCAACTGATGATAGAAATTTTTCCGCATGTCGCATATTTAGCGTAAACATGGCTGATGATAATCCTTGTGGTACACTATTGTGCATTTCAATTGCTTCATCCAGATTTGAATAAGTCATAATGTACAAAATACATGAGAATGTTTCTTCCTGAACAATCTCCCATTCATTTTCAGCTTTAATAATAGTTGGATTAACATAATTCCCGCTACCTTCGATAGATGATCCTCCATAAAGAATTTCTCCGCCAGAAATTTTTGCTTTTTCTATTGCTTTTTGAAAATCCGAAACTGCATCATCATTCACCAGCGGTCCCATGAGTGTTCCATCTTCTAATGGATTACCAATATTAACTTGATTATATGCACTAACCAAACGATCTCTTAATTCTTCATATTTAGAATCGTGAACAATAACTCGGCGAGTACTGGTACATCTCTGTCCAGCAGTTCCCACTGCGCCAAAAGCTATAGCAGGAATAACTAGATCCATATCTGCAGTTTCATCCACAATAATGCAATTG
>JABHAX010000053.1 GCA_018674095.1 Fidelibacterota bacterium | reverse complement strand
TAACAGATGTATCTTTTAGTCCTTCTTCTCCTACAGAAGCAGATGATGTAACAGTATCAGCAGCTATCACGGATGATGGAACTATTGCCAGTGCAACCTTGACCTATAATTCAGGATCAACTAGCACTGATGTTGCCATGGCCAATACAACGGGTGATACCTATACAGGAGCCATACCGGCACAGGCGGCTGGTACAACGATTACATTTTCAATCACAGCTGTTGATAATGAAGACGGCACCACCACATCCGCTGAATCTTCTTATATGGTGAACCCAACAGGTGGTGAGATTACAGCCATTCATGATATTCAGTATACAACAGATTCGTCAGGAGACTCGCCTATGGATGGGCAAACAGTTACCATTAGCGGTATTGTAACTGCTGAATTCTGGGGGAGCAGCAGTAATCGTTATCTTTATGTTCAGGATGCGGAAGGCCCCTGGAATGGGGTTGTCTGTTTTGAATATGGCGGCTGGGATACATTTGATTTCTCATCATCCGCAGGAACGGTTCATTCAGTGGCAGAGGGGGATAGTGTTACTGTTACTGGAACAGTGGATGAATATTACGACTTAACAGAAATTGTTGATGTAACGGAAGTTATTATTCATGGTCCAGCTGTCAATATGATCAGCCCAGCGGTTGTTACACCCGGGCAGATTATGACCGGAGGATCTGATGCAGAAGCGTATGAAGGATGTTTGGTAACGGTAGAGAACGTTACTGTAGATAATGAGGACCTTAATAATGGTGAATGGTCCGTTACTGATGGAACAAATTCTGTTCGTATAGATGATATTTGGGATTATTATTATTTCCCTGAAAGTGGACAGGCACTGGCTGAAGTTGTAGGCGTTATGACCTATACATATAGTGATGCAAAACTTGAACCCAGGTTGGCACGGGATGTGGTTGAAGCAGATGGTGCCCCTGTAAGGTTACAGCGTATTCAACAAGTGTTGTATAGTGACCTAATGAAGGCTGGTGAAGATGAAGAATCAGATATGTCCTATATGGTGGATGAAACAGTAACTATAGAAGGTATCGTAACTATGCCATCAGGCTTAAGTTATGCCGGTGCTGGTGTGAAATTCATTTTTTCGGATGTACATGGCGGTCCTTGGAGCGCAATTTTGTCTTATGACCCGGATAGTGCTGCTTTCCCAACACTTTTCGAAGGCGATTTAATTCAAGCTACGGGTTACATAGATGAATACTCAACAGGGCCTGCGAACATGACAGAATTATTCATTACTGAACCGATCAATATTATTGACTTCGAACAGCCTTTACCTGCTATAGATACGGTTAACACCGGTGATTTACTCTGGCCAACAACGGCTGAACAGTGGGGTAATGTCATGGTCCGTATTGAAGACGGTATTGTAACTAATAATGATCTCCAGTATGAAGTTTTTGCTGTAGATGATGGTACAGGATCTGTTTTGGTGGATGATGATTCTGACAGTATAGCAACCTATTTTGAAACCGTGGGGCCGCCTCCTGTGGGTTCCCTGGTACAATCTATGGAAGGATGGCTCTACCATCACTATGGTAGTAATGCTGATTCTACGGCCTATAAGCTTTGTCCTCTTTATGTGGAAGACATTGAATTTGGTTCAGGTCCACCATCTATAACGGATTTATCCCGAGAGCCCTGTGCTCCAACAGCCAGTGATAATGAAGTAGCTGTTTCCTGTGTGATCTTAGATAATTCTACGATTTCCGAAGCGTTGATACATTATTCTGTAGATGGAGGTGATTATGTTTCTGTTGCAATGGCTTCAGCTGATGATTCCACCTTTACAGGTGTTATCCCCGTGGCTAATACTAATACGGTATATTATTATATCACAGCAACGGATGATGGCGCAGATCAGTCTGAGCTAAAAACCAGTGTGTATCCAAATAATACTGATCATGACCAGCTTGGATTCCATGTATCAGATAATCTAACAATCAATATGGTTCAGGAAACTCCTTGGTCATCAGGAAATACATTGTATGAAGGTTGTACTGTAACACTCACGGGTTCTGTAACTGCTGACACAGCTCAGTATACCAGTGACTATAGTTCCTATGCATTTCAGGATGGTACGGGACAATGGAATGGTCTGGTATTTGATACTGAAGAAATGGCAATAGTCACCCGTGGAGATGAAGTCTCAGTGACTGGTTTGGTCACTGATAATGACCCTGATTGGATATTTAAATTTGGTGGCAACACGCGCCTTATTAATGCAACGGTCTCAGTAACATCAACTGGAAATGATTCTCCTTCTCCAACAGGGGTCTCTGCAAGCGATCTAGCACAGACAGCCGAAGAAGTGGAATCCTATGAAGGTGTTTTAGTCAAGCTCGAAAATGTGACTGTATCATCGGTGAATTCTTATGATTGGTCCATAACGGACGCATCTGGCATGGAAGCCTTGATTGATGAAGATATGGGGACAATGGGCGCAGGCATTGCCATGAGTGAACTTGTTGAAGGGCAGGAGTTATCCTATATCATGGGAATCTTCAATTACAGTTTTGGGACTTACAAAGTTCAAATTCGTGATGTGGCAGATATAGGTACTACTGTTGGTATTGATGATGATGTAAAAGTAAATCCTTACGAGTATGCACTCCATGATAATTTCCCTAATCCATTCAACCCTGAAACTCAGGTCCGGTTTACTCTTGGAGCCCAAGAAAATGTCAAATTGGTGATTTATGATATCATGGGTCGTCAAGTAAGGACACTTGCTAACGGTGATTCTTTTAATTCCGGATTCCACGTATTGAATTGGGATGGAAGGGATAACGTAGGCGAGAAAGTTGCTACAGGCATGTACATTTACCGGATCAAGGCCGGTGATTTCATCGCAGATAAGAAGATGCTTTTAGTTAAATAACTTATAAAAAAAGGGCGGGAGAATAATTTTCCCGCCCTCAGCCAATCCACATGCGCCTTTACACTTTAATATTTTCATTATTTTTAATTATCAGTTTATCCTGTAATCGGTGGGAATATGATGACCCATCTATACAAGTTGAATCTATTTCACCCCAAACACATTTAAGCTTAGTCGCATTAGATACTATTTGGGTTGCACCTCAAATAGACCAAAATGGAGATACAACAATATTTTATATTGTTGATTATTTTGATTCATCCTTTGTGATTATTGATTCCATTTGGATGATTGATTCAACCAACCAAGACAACTCCTATTGGGTGTATGACACAAGCAATTTTATGTGGTGGGGGACGGATCTTGCTGATGAAGATCATGGTATTGAAACAATTTCACTTTTTGATACATCGGCATTTCATACAATCACAACGAGTAAACAGGAATTAAATTGGTGGGGTGATGACCCAGATGGTGATATTGTGGGGTATTATTATCGATGGAATACTGATTCTGACTGGATATACACTGAAAACGAAGGTGGAATATTTTATGTCCCAATTAGAACAGAATTAGATATTTTTTCATTTGAGATAAAAGCAGTGGATAATGAAGGGAATGAAGATAATACACCAGCAAAATTAGTTGTGCCTATCCAAAACACATCCCCACAAATATTATTTCGATATTTATCAAATCCACAAATTTCCGATATTGGGAGCGATACAAGTTTTACATTTCCAACTCGAACATTTGTCTGGGATTTAAATGATCAGGATGGCAATGAAACAATTACTGATATTTTTTATACATTAAATGATACTTGTGATACCTGCTGGACTCGTTTGCCTGGGGATATTAACAGTATTACCTTAACCAATTTAGACCCGGGAATAAATTCAATATATTTAAAATGCAGAGATATTGCTGGGGCAGAAAGTGATAAAATCCAATTTCCCGATTCCACAATGCCGGACAATGCTCAAGTTTGGTGGGTAAAACCATTGATTGGCGATGTTCTTATAGTAGATGATTACCCATTAGATAATTCGAATAATGCACTCAACTGGTATGGCAGCATGATGGACACCCTTGTTGGAGAAGATGGATACTCTATTTGGGAGATAGGTGATGAATTGCCTTATTCAGCGACAGACCTTTCAGCAAACCTGAATTATTTTAAACATGTGGTTTGGTTTGCCGCATACAATAATACTGCTTCTGCAAATGATACCTATAACGCTGCAGAGGCTAGCCTAATCAATTTTATCATGGGTGGTGGAAATTTATTTATTAACACTATCGATTTTGAAGATACAACATTTACATGGTTCCCACTAGATTCTCTGATAACCTTAAATCCCAATGGCCGCCTTTATACGGGGCGGGTCATCGAAAGCCCCATTGATACATCCTTGAATCTTTCCGTATCTCATTTGATCGCCGTTAGAGTAAAGGGATTCTGGCCCGATGAATCTGAATTTGAATCAGTGACGGAATTATACCAAATGGCTGACCCACAAAACACTGACGCTTGGACAGGGAACCCAACCATTTGTAGTATAGGTCAGTACCGTGTATCACCTACAGAATTATCTGGTAAGGTCGTCATGATGACTTTACCGCTCCATGATGGATATCGTCCAAAGTTGAATGGTAATGGATCTTCCATAAAACTATTTCAATACCTTTTTGAAGAGGAATTCATCGAATGAGAATCTATCTTTTCTTTATCTTTTCTTTTTCACTTTTCTCTCAGGAATTGGGAACATTATCGGGTACAATTAAAGATGCCAAAACTGGTATGGAATCTCCAGGTGTAAATGTGATGGTGAAAGGGACCTATTATGGTGCCGCCACTGATTTGAATGGAAATTTTAATATTCGCAATATTTCACCCGGAAGTTATGATATTGAAGTATCCATGATTGGGTACAAAGTGATTTTGAATACTGGTGTAAAAATAGTTGCTGGTAAAACAACAAAAATTGATTTTGAACTAGAAGAAACTGTTTTGAGTTTTGGGGAAGACGTTATTGTGATGGGCAAAAAGCCTCTCTTTGATGTGGATGAAACATCCTCTATGGCTCGGGTGAGACGTGAAGATATTGAAAATAAAGTTGTCTCTAGTGTTGAAGATATTCTAGCTGAACAAATCGGTGTTACAACCCAAGATAATGAGATTCATATTCGGGGCGGACGTATTGACGAAAGTATGTTTATGGTGGATGGATTCTCAGTCAAAGATCCATTATCCGGTTATTCAGGAAATTTGTTTGTGAATGCGGATGCTATTGAAGAATTAGAAATTATTACGGGTGGATATAGTGCTGAATATGGCCAAGCCATGTCCGGTATTATAAATATAAAATTGAAAGAGGGGCGTGACCATTATGAGGGCGCTGTGAAAATTGCCAGTGACCGATTCTTGAAAGATAATTTTAAATCAGATAGAATCGAATTTAATTTGGGTGGACCGGAACTCTTTTTCCAAACATTACCTGGATTGATAGGCAAAGATCTTCCCGGACGATTCTCATTTTTTATTAATGGATATGGAAAAATGTATGATGGGAATTTGCCTATCGCTTCAAAATTATATCCTCACCGGTATTGGTCATCAGATTTGATTTCGGAAGAAGATTCCGACTCTTTTATGGAAAAATTGGCTCCTCGGGAAAATAATGATTGGCATTTACTTTATAAAATGACTTGGGAATTAACACCCCAAAAGAAATTTTCGGCCTCATATGATGCATCCATGAATATCAATCAGGGATATTATATGCCCCGGGCATTTGCATCCACCTATTTCCCCTATCGTTATATGGAAATTTTGGATTATTATAATACCATCACTCGGGATACTCGTTTGATTAACATGAATTGGACCCATACTTTGTCTCCAAAATCATTTTATGAATTTACTTTTGGGAAATTTACTACCATGGAACA
Organism: Fidelibacterota bacterium; assembly: GCA_018674095.1. GTDB lineage: Bacteria > Fidelibacterota > Marinisomatia > Marinisomatales > UBA1611. The sequence continues at coordinate 5,849 of JABHAX010000053.1, read as the reverse complement.
CAGTTCAGTTCAAGACCTTCCATGGACAGATTATAAAGAAAGGTTAGATCTTGAGCCTATTAATTATAATCTGGATAATGTGAATCATGATGGCAATGTCCATATCACTTACGGGGACAAATTTTATGACACCGGTTTCGCGCCGGAATGGTATGACCTTTCCAGTGAAAATACACGAATGGATTTGGATTGGACTTATCATACAGAAACTCGCCATAAATTGAAAACTGGGTTTGAACACACCATTACAGAAATCCAAGTTTTAGATATTGATGAACCCTGGAGTGGCTCATCCGGTTTTGGAGCTAACTATGACAGTTACAATGCGAAAACTTATTTTGGTGCATTTTATTTTCAAGACAGAATCATTTTTGAAGGCATGACCCTAAATATTGGTTTTCGGAACGATTATTGGATTCCAGGACGATACGTAGAAAATGCGATTTCAGATACATCCAATATAATAATTACAGATGAAGCCCGAGTCAAATTTGAAGAGGAAACATTTGATTTTCCTTGGGCTGGAGATCCGTTTAAAATGAAAGCTCGCTTGAGTCCCCGATTTGGAATATCTCATCCGGTAACGGATAATGATGTCCTTTATTTTTATTATGGCCATTTTTCTCAATTACCCACCTTTCAATATGTGTACGCTAAGATTAATTCTAAATCTCAATCTACCTATCAGGTTTTTGGAAATCCAAATTTGAATCCTAAAACAACAGTTCAATATGAATTGGGTGTAAAACATCGTTTTAACGAAGATCAAGTTTTAGAATTGAAAGCATATTGGAAAGATATGTTTGATTATGAAACGTCTCAAACAATCAAACCGTCGAACCCGAAATATGCCCATTTGTCTTTCAGTATGTATTTCAATTCGGATTATGCCCGAGCTCGCGGAATCGAAGCTATATTAAAAAGTCGACTGTGGCAGAATTGGTTTGTAGATATGAATTTCAATTATAGTATTATTACAGGGAAAAGTTCATCACCCTTAGATAATCTTTTGGTGCAAGCTGGACAATTATCGGAAAAACCACTAGGTGAAAATTTTATGAGTTGGGATCGCCCATTTCATTTTTTCACCAATTTATCTTACAACCATCCAAAAAACTGGGGCGCTTCTGCTCGAATAGAATTTGAATCTGGAAGACGATATACTCGCTCAATTATTGATACAATTATTAATGTGAATGAAAAGGAGTATTATGAAGGACCTCGGGAAGATGACCGTCCTTATGCCTATGTAAGCACAGATGCTAAAAAGAATATGGATGTGAAATTATTTAAAACATTTATGGTTAGCCGATTCAAGATTAAATCTTATTTAGAAATTGAAAATGTTTTAAATCAGCAAATTCCGCGTCGTGTAAATCCTTATACTGGCAAAGGGTATGAGCCCGGTGAAATTTATGGATATAATTTAGCGAACAGTCCAAATCCAAACACAGACCCTTCCAGATATAATAAACCACGAACCATGGAAATGGGCATCCAAATCATCTTTTAATGAATCACGTATTCCACCTAATTTTTATTCAATTTATTGTCTTGTCTTTAGGATTGGGACAAAACTTGTTTCCAATTTTGGGCGGGCAACGGGCAGGAACATCCATATTCACTTTTTTAAATATTGGGGTGAGTGCTCGTGCTGTTGGAATGGGAGAATCGGTAGTCGCCCTTAATCAGGATGCTTCCAGCATTTATTATAATCCTGCAACAATTGCTCAATTAGATAAAACTGAAATTTATTTTTCACAAATCCAATGGCCGGCTGATGTGAATTACGATTATTTTAGCGCAACGCGACATATAAACGGGCAACATTATTTGGGGGTGAGTGCTGGAATTCTGCACATGGCACCCATGATGGAAACAACAGAATATCATCCTGATGGAACCGGAAATTATTTCACATTTCAGGATCGATTTTTTGGTTTAACCTATGGAGCAAAAATGACGGATCGATTCAGCTTTGGGGTAACGGTTAAACATGTGTCTGAAGATCTTGCCGATTTTGGTATGAGCGCTGTTTTAATAGATTTAGGTACATTTTATTGGACAGGTTATAAATCACTCCGGTTTTGTGCTTCCTTATCTCATTTTGGAAAACAAACTTCTCCAAGTGGTACGTTCAATAAACGGATTTTAGATCAAGGGTCTGGGGAAGAAATAGTTGAAATGACAGATTTTGAAAAATTTTCACCTCCGACCATGTTTAGAGTTGGAGCTGCAATAGATCCTATTGATAAGGTGAATCAACATTTAACCGTTTCTCTTCAATTAAATCATCCCGTGGATAATGCAGAATATATCGTGTTCGGACTAGAATATTCTTTCATGAAAATGTTATTTTTAAGGACGGGATATAAATCGAATAAAAATGAAGAAAACTTTACAATGGGTGCGGGACTTGTTGTCCCTATGGGACCTATAAAAATTCGAGTGGATTATGGGTATGCAAATTTTGAACATTTAACGGATCCAAAAAGATTTAGTATAGGATTCTCACTTTAATGAAATATCTTTTATCATCCATATTAATTTTTGGACTTTTCACAATTTCTTGCGTGGATCGGTTTGTGATTCCGGAAGATATTAATCAAAACCAAGGTGGTAGTTTTGGGGCGGGCGATACAACTTTTCTTCAATTGAATCCTGTATGGGATGCCAGTTATGGTCTCAATAAACCTATTGAAATTTCGATAGCTCAGGATGGCAGAATTTTCGTAGCGGATTCAGGATTGAATTCAATTCTCGTATTTGACCAAAATGGAAATTCGCCCTCCGGTTTTGATGGATTAAAAAATTTAACCGATGAGAATGGAAATTCAATTTCACCAACCGATGTCGATATTGATCAAAAAATGAATGTGTTTTTTATTAATGGCACTCAACAAATTTTTGTCTGGAATCAATATTGGAATGAGATTGGAATTAGTCAAGTTTCCGTCAGTGGACAATTTCATCATTTAGATTCAGGAACGGATTCAATAGTCTCGGCAGGAACAGATATTTGGTTATCTTTTCTAAATCATTCTGATTGGGAATTAGTCAGCACTGTTTTTTCTTCCAATTCCGAGTTGATTGATTCTTTATTAAATCCTCACGTTTTTTATGATGGTAGGGATGAAAAAAATATTCAAAAGGACATTTATTTTAGATCAACTGATTCTAGCAAATTTACAGGGTTGACGGCGCCAGCAAATGATGAAAACTTAATTTTTGTAATGGACACTATAGGAACAAATCTTGAAAGTAAAGATCGAATTATGCAAATTGATTTCCAGCGATCCCTGCTTTTAGAATTGGCAAATGGCGATACGGTCTATGCCTTCACTGGGGAATTTGGCTCGACTGTTTTGGGTCCGGGCTCCGGAATTGAATATGTAAATGACGCCTTAGCACTTGATGTGGACTATCAGGGGAATTTATATTTCACACAAATAGGAGAAGAATTCCCAATCCATATGATTATTCCTGACCATTCCGGCGATTACGTATCTTACTCATCTGGCTTTAATGCGGCTATGGATGACATAATGAATCCGAATCTTTTTTCATATCCATCGGATATTGCCGTAGACGTGAATCGGAATATCTACGTAGTGGATACAGATTCATCTCATATAAATGTATTTGATGCGAATGGGAAATTTTTTAAAAATGTCGGCTATCCATCCAAGGATGATTCCGTTTCAATTTTAAATAAACCTGTGGCTGTAGCAGTCGATAATCGTGGTGTTATTTATGTGTGTGATAGAAGTGAAGGTGCAATTTTTAGGTTTAAACTTTCAAACTCTTTAGACGAAGATATTATACCGAACGAATAATGGCCATCAGATTTAGACCTATCATAACTCTCATTTTGATTTCCTTTTTATCAGGGCAAACCGAGATGGTGTCTTACGTTCGCTATTTTGAAAATGACCATAATTTCCTAGCAGATTTATCTATGATGGCCACGGATCGACGTGGTGTGCCGTATCTTGCAGTAAGTTATAATGACAGAAAGTTACCTGTCAAAATTGAGCGATTTTCTGCGAAAGGGAATCTAGAAAAAAGGGAAATGCTCAAGTATAATGAATCTGGTTATCTCATAGAAAGAGGCGAATACACTGATAAGTGGAAATATTTAAGCTTAATTGTTCTTGGTGATTCTGAGCCGTGGGGTAAAGAATTTCGAGAATGGCGGTATGCACAAAATGAACCGTTAACATTTACGGATCAACGATCCATATTTACAATTTTGGATGGATCTCATGTTTCTAAAATTGTTTTTGAAACGGTAGATGCTCAAAAATATGGACAAGTTGAATTAGATTATGATTACCTTGGGAATTTAAAAGAAGAACGATGGCGTGATCTTCCATCCGCACGTGTTATTCGACGATTCAAATATAAATTCGAAATTATGGCGGATGTATTGCAGATTTGGGAATTTGGCAATGAGGGTGAATTACTTTCTCATGTTGCCATCGATCAAGCACCGGCGGACCAACTTTATAAAACGCCGCCGCCTCGTTCTCATAATACATTAGATGAAGTGGACATTATCGCTCGAGAAATAAAAAATAGTCGAATCATTGTTCGCCATGCTGGAATAATTCCTAAAACTGTTTTGGATCAACTTATTTTATCTAACGGAGAAAGTATGAATGTAGATTTTGTAGAGTTAACTCATAATGGAATCCTATTTAGAATGGATAGTGAAAATGATATTCTTACAATTCCTATTCATCGTGTCCGTTCTTTGACCTCCCGAATGGGTGATGTAATTTACCCTAAACCAATTCACCTTAAGACGCCATGACAATACAAAAAATTATTTACTTATTATTTTTCACAGGATTATTATCCGCTCAGGATTATCCACCACCCACAGATTTAATTACAATTCCAACTGCTGGGACTTTATCCCGTGGAAGTTTTTCCATGGATATGAGAATTCAAGATGAGGGTGGATTAATTTTGGGGCTCAGTGCCGGCATTACGGATCGATTTCAATTTGGCTTATCCTATGGTTCATCAAACTTAATTGGCGACGATAGTTTGAGATGGTACCCTCGGCCTGAAGCAAAAGTAAAGTACCTTGTTATTGATGAAAACATGTCCATGCCCGGCATTGCCGTTGGAATAAATACGCAAGGATTTGGACGGTTTCATGAGGCTGATTCTTTACAACGGTATGATACAAAAGCATTTGGTGCTTATGTTGCTGCATCTAAAAATTGGGAATCACCTTTTGGAAATATGGGGCTCCATTCCGGAATAAATTATAATTTTACTGAAGTGGATGATGGCGATTCTGATCCAAATTTATTTATCGGATTCGATATAGAATTAAATCCTGAATTCTCGATTCTCATGGAATACAATAGTGCGTTGAATGAAAATGATATGACAGCCAAAAATATGTCCATTAATAAAGGTGGTTATTTAAATGCTGCAATTCGATGGTCATTTGTGGAATCACTTTATTTGGAATTTGATTTTAATAATCTTTTATTTGATGATGAAAAAGTGGATTATTTTAAAAGAGAAATTAAAATCACTTATATCGAATATTTTTAATCGACTCAATCCATGAACATAAAACCTTTTATTCTTCTTTTTGTTTTTACATTTCTTATGGGAAATGATCCATCTTATCAAAATGGTGTAAGCGCTTATAATTCACGAGCATTAAATGCAAGTGGTATGCTAGCAAATCCGGACCAAATCAATCTTGCGATTAATGCATTTAAGAAGGCTCAGCAAAACCCAAACTATGAATTAGATGCGGGAGTGTATTTACTTCAATGTTATTATTACAAAGGGAAATTTGTTGCACAGGAAGATGACTC